>JBMYWX010000023.1:0-20768 GCA_049607825.1 Nitrospirales bacterium | reverse complement strand
CATCAAAAACTTTCGGGATGAGAAGCGAAAATTAGAAGCGGCCGCACGACACTCACTTCAGAAAGACAAACGCATTAATATTCGTCTCTCCTCGCGAGATTTAGAGCAGCTTCAAAAAAAAGCGGCCAAGGAAGGCATTCCGTATCAAACCCTCATTTCCAGTACGCTCCACAAGTTCGTCACTGGGAAATTAAAAAGTGGGGGGTAACCTTCATACGTACGACCACCGCTACGCCCCACCAGTCCACGTGTGCCACAGCCGGCCCAAGTTCCTCCATTCATTTTGCCACACGTTTTCATCGAGCTGAACAGGCTGAAGATTTCTTTCTTGTGCCGTGTGAATCGTCATTTCTGACGAGTCCAGGTTCGCAGTGATCCACACGGCCCCATCTTGATCCGTTCGATACAGAGGGATTCCTTCTTGCGCATACGCTTCAACCACCGATGGATAGGGATGGCCATATCGATTATGTCGACCGGCTGAGACCACTGCTACCTCTGCATCTAGCTGATGAATCCATTCTTGATGTAGTGAACTTTTGGCTCCATGATGGGGAACCTTCACCACTCGCGCCGTGTGAGCATCTGGCAATTCATTGAGTTTCGAAAGCGCGTCGACTTCTGCATCGGCAGTCAGCAAGAACGAATGGGGCCCACACTCGAGCCGAGTGATGATCGAGTGATTATTGAGCACTGACCCGCTGACAGAAAATGCTGAGGATCCATGGAATTCCTCTGAATTCGTAAATGGACTCAGTGCTTTGATGGTACACGAATCAGTGCTCGCAATCTCTTGTCCATGCCATGCAATCTGCTCTTTGAGACCACTCTCTTGAATTCCTTTTTGAAGACGTTGGTAGAATGCCTGTTCCCGGGCAATTCCATTACTCCAGTACTGCCCGACTTCGAACGACTTGAGAATCCAGGGTAAACCGCCGACATGATCCCATTGCGGATGCGTCGCAATCACATGATCAATCCGTCGAATGCCACGATCCCATAAATATGGCCCAATGACCGCTTGTCCCATATTCAATCGTTGATAGGCGGGACCACCATCTATAAGAATTGTTTCTCCACTGGGCAATTCAATGACTGTCGCATCACCTTGTCCGACATCCAGGAATGTCACCCGTAGTATGTTTTGATCTATATCCGACCGTGGTGACCATGCCCACCAAAGAAGAATAGCCAACACTCCGATCGCACAACCCACTCGGACTTTTGGCATTTTAATACTGAAGACAATGGCGAGAAGCAGACTATAAAAGACAACCATCATAAGAATGCTCGGTGATGCGACATGCCATTCTGCTCCAGGTATTTGAGCCAGTAGCGTCACGATTTGTACTAGTAAGTCCGCGATGGCTTGGTTAAGCATTCCTAGAGGTAGCACTTCTGATCCAGTCACCAAGATCCATACGACTGACAACAGACCAAGTGGAATCACCAGAAATCCGACAAATGGAACGACGACCATATTGCTTAGTAAACCAAGCCAGGCAATTTGGTTAAAGTAATAAGCGACCAACGGCAAAGTGGCCAGCGTGACCGCCACGGTCATCCACCACCCTTGCTTGGTATGTTGCCATAGCCCCTCGCTCACCCCAGTAGATGAATAGACAGCCTCCAAGTCATCTTCTGATTTGTTTTGATTCATCCGAACCAGAAGGGCAATGGCTAAGACAGCGGTATACGAAAGCTGAAAAGATATGTCATATATCGACTGAGGATTCGCCCCCAGGACAAGAACTGCCGCAACCCCCAGTGCCGTGAGCAGATGCTTTTCCCGCCCCATCCACACAGCAATGAGAAATAAGACAATCATGATCCAGGATCGAATTGTGGCGACCTCAGCACCTGCCAATAACGTATAAAACGACACTGTGGGAATCGTGATGATAACTGCAAGACGTGTTGCTGTGAGACGCAGGGAAAGCCAGTCAAGCCAGACTACAGGAAGCCGTAAGACAACTCCTTTCACAAGAAAAAATACAAGAAATCCTATCAGTCCGAGATGCGAGCCTGAGATGGAGATAATATGGACGGTTCCAGTGGCCATGAATACGTCACGCACCTCAGGTGTAATAAAATTCTGCTCTCCGATAATCATCCCCAAAAATAAGCCAAGAGCGGGATCCATTAACGTCGCTATCGATGCTCGATGGACCTGATCCCGCCATTCATCGATACGTTGCCAAAACTGTGAAAATGCCAGTATCTCAGTTGCCTCACGAACCTGTATCTTGTCTGGTCCAGAGACAAAAGCCACGGCGTGGATGCCCTTTCGTTTGAGATACTGACCATAGTGAAACCCTCCTGGATTGTGTGTTCCATAGGGCTCTCTCAATTGTGCAAGCACTTTAATGTGATTGCCTTGGTGAACGGCTTGATTGCTATCTCTCCAGGTGAGCCTCAGGAGTCCAGAGGTCGGACTGAGTTGTCCATCCTGACGTATATACTTAACATCGACAATCATCACGAAACGATCCGGTGCTCGCCGAATAGGTTCTACGACTTCTCCCTCAACCTCTACCGGTACACCAATCATCCATGCTCGCAAATTAACTTCAGCTTGATTCGAGACCATCACCATCCACCACACGATTCCTGCCACCAAACACATAAAGATGACGCCACCCTGCTTGAGGGTCATTCGATCCAATCTCTCTAGCCACACGAGCACAAGGCTCAGACTAAAAAGCAGGAATGAAACTAAACATGGAAGATAGAGGAGATACGAACCAAGAACGAGACCGAGGAAGAAGGCAAGAATGGGAGGAAGGATCACAAACTGAACAGCACAATACTCATGTAATACATGTTTTGACGACCCCAACTAATTCTTCTGCTACTTCTTGGATGATAGAATCACTCGGGCCTTCCACCATTACCCGAACGAGTGGCTCTGTACCTGAATATCGAACGAGGATTCGCCCTGTGCCATTTAACCGCTCCTGGTTCATAGAAATAGCTTGTTGCAGTTTAGGGAGCGATTGTAAGTCTGGCTTATGAGGCACTTTGACCCCAAGCAAGACCTGTGGGACCGCATTCATACATCGCGTCAGTTCGGTCAACGGCTTTCCTGATCGTTTCATGAGCTTAAGCATTTGCAATCCAGAGATCAATCCGTCTCCACTTGTGTGATAATCAAGAAATATCATATGACCTGATTGTTCACCACCAAGGTTCAATTCGCCTTTGACGAGACGGTCCAGGATATGACGATCACCAACTGAGGTTCTCTCCAAAGTGATGCCGGCCTGCTTCATGGCAAGTTCAAAGCCAAAGTTACTCATCACTGTGCCCACGACTGTATCTTTATTCAACAAGCCTCTCCCCTTGAGATCGAGGGCGAACGCGGCCAATGCATGATCTCCATCTACAACGTTTCCATTATTACAGACAAACATACACCGATCGGCATCACCATCCAGGGCTATCCCGATATCGGCTTGATGATCACGAACGGCCTCTTGAAGTTTTTCGGGATAGACTGTCCCACAATCTTGGTTAATATTTGTTCCGTCTGGATGATCACCAATCACCCAGACCTTGGCTCCAAGCTCTTGAACAACTTTTGGGAATACATGATATCCCGCTCCATTAGCACAATCGAGCACAACACGTAACCCTTGGAAATCCATTTCTCGGGGCAAAGATCGTTTGACAAATTCTATGTAACGTCCCTCCGCATCATCGATACGAAATGCCTTCCCAATTTCTCCAGCTGTCGGTCGAATATGCTCGATCTCATTCGAGAGAATTAGCTCTTCGATGCGCGCCTCCATTTCATCAGGAAGTTTGAAGCCGTCATTCGAAAAAAACTTAATTCCGTTGTCTTGGTATGGATTATGAGACGCAGAAATCATCACTCCGGCATCCGCTCGAAGACTCCGGGAAAGAAACGCAATGGCAGGAGTTGGAAGTGGGCCAACCAATTGGACATCAACCCCCATTGAGCATATTCCGGAAACAAGCGCTGATTCCAGCATGTAACCAGACAAGCGAGTATCTTTACCAATGACAATTTGATGACGCCCTTCTCTGCGCTTAAACACATGTGCCACAGCACGCCCCAGCTTCATCGCCGTCTCGCTGGTCATTGGTTCGAGGTTAGCCATCCCTCGTACCCCATCTGTTCCAAACAGCTTTTTCATGATAGCTCCCTGATCAGTTCTTGCGGCTAATAGTCACAAGAGTTTCGCAGTGTAACCGCCACATCTCGTACATCGCGCATAGTTCCTACATCATGGACACGGACAATATGTGCACCTTGAAAAATGGCAATCGCAACAGCAGTAGCTGTGCCAAATGCTCGTGCCTCAACAGGCTTATCAATGATTTTACCAATAAATGCTTTATTTGACACTCCAACCATAATTGGCAGGCCTAGCCCCAAGAATTGAGCACATTGACTGACTAATAATATATTATGTGGAACGGATTTCCCAAACCCAATACCAGGGTCCAATACAATCTGATCTAGAGCAATACCTTGTTTTCTAGCAACCTCCACACGAGCAGCTAGAAAATCTTTGACCTCACCGACAACATCATTATATTCAGGTGAGTCCTGCATTGTTTCAGGTCTGCCCTTCTTATGCATCAGAACCAATCCGGCACCTGTCTCAGCCACAACCTTGGCCATATGCACATCATCTCTCAACCCACTAATATCATTAACGATAATTGCGCCTAAGTCTAGTGCCATTTTTGCCACTGAGGCTTTCCGTGTATCAATTGAAATAGGAACAGTACTGCGGTGACCAACCGCCTCTAACACAGGTTTTAGTCGCCGTATTTCCTCTTGCTCATCCACGGGCAACGCTCCAGGACGAGTTGATTCTCCGCCTATATCAATAATTTCAGCTCCTTCTTCGATCATGGACAAGAGGTGATCCACTGCCCTTTGAGGAGAAAAATAAGTTCCACCATCCGAAAATGAATCAGGAGTCACATTCAATATTCCCATGAGCAACGTGCGAGACTCTAAAGGAATACGTTGCGTACAGGCTTGCCAATGAGTAGGGAACGTCTTCTGATTCATACCCAGCCAACCAAGGTCATCGACTGGAGTAACAGCAGATGTGACGCGGGTAAGAACAGGGAAAGACTATGAATCATTGGGGGCAGAAAATCTGCAATTGAAGGATGATTATGACTGTGTGTATTTGATGACCCTGGCCAGATAGAGATTAAAACATAATGCCTCGTGAATAGACATTCACAATCTGACCAGGATGAGATAAGACTAGACTGCGGCAGGTTGAGCTGACGAGGTTTGCTGGATAATTGCTTCAACCTCTATCGCATCAAGGACCTCTTTCTCTAGTAACGCTTCAGCCAGCGCCTTTAGAGTATGAATATTTTCTGTCAACATGCGCTTCGTGCGTTCATAAGAGTCAAGGACAAGGCGTTTTACTTCTCGATCAATTTCCAACGCAACCTGATCACTAAAGTCTCGCCTTGTCGAAATTTCTCGCCCCAGAAAGATCTCTTCATCTTTTCTCCCGAAAGTCAATGGACCAAGCGTATCGCTCATACCCCATTCACACACCATCTTTCGCGCAAGGTCCGTAGCTCGTTCAATATCATTTCCCGCTCCAGTTGTCACATTCTTGAAAATGAGCTCCTCTGCAACCCGACCACCGAACAAAATGGCCAATGTATTGTAGAGGAAGTCTTTCGAATAACTGTGTCGATCATCAATGGGGAGTTGCATGGTCATACCCAAAGCTCGCCCACGAGGGATAATAGTCACTTTATGTACAGGGTCAGTCCCAGGAAGTAGGGTGGCCATCAAGGCATGTCCTGCTTCATGATACGCAGTCGTTCTCTTTTCTTCATCACTCAGGACCATACTTCTTCGCTCTGCTCCCATCATGACCTTATCTTTGGCGTTCTCAAAATCTATTAATTCGACAGATTTTTTATCAAGTCTGGCTGCCCAAAGTGCAGCTTCATTGACAAGGTTTTCTAAGTCTGCTCCAGAAAAACCTGGAGTTCCACGTGCAATTTGCTCAAGCTCGACATCTTCGTTCACGGGAACTTTTTTGGTATGAACTTTCAGGATCTCCATACGACCACGTACATCTGGTCGATTCACAGTAACTTGCCGATCAAAACGGCCCGGTCGAAGAAGTGCCGGGTCAAGGACATCAGGTCTATTTGTCGCCGCAATGAGAATGACTCCCTCAGTAGTATCAAACCCATCCATTTCAACTAATAACTGATTCAGTGTTTGTTCCCGTTCATCATGACCACCACCTAACCCTGCTCCTCGCAATCGCCCAACAGCATCAATTTCATCAATAAAAATTATGCATGGCGCATGCTTTTTTCCTTGCTCGAACAGGTCTCGGACTCTGGAAGCCCCGACCCCAACAAACATTTCAACAAAGTCAGATCCGCTGATACTAAAAAATGGTGCTCCGGCTTCTCCTGCGATAGCCTTCGCAAGTAAAGTCTTCCCCGTTCCCGGAGGTCCAACCACTAAAACACCTTTGGGAATCCGACCACCGAGTTTTTGAAATTTCTGGGGATCCTTGAGGAATTCAATAATTTCAACTACTTCCTCTTTTGCTTCATCAACACCTGCGACATCAGCAAATGTGACCTTCTTTTTGTCTTCGGTAAGCATCCGAGCCTTACTTTTCCCAAAAGAAAGTGCACGATTTCCGCCAATCTGCATTTGCCGCATGAGAAAGAACCACAAACCCAAGAATAAAATAAATGGTCCCCACGTGACCAGGAAGGTGATATACCAAGGATTATCCTCAGGCGGCTTGGCCTCAATTTGTACAGAACGCTCTCGAAGGACCTTGACCAAATCTGGATATTCAACCGAATAGGTTCGAACTCGTGTTCCATCATTAAGGATCGCACTAATATTATTATGCTTGATGATCACTTTTTTGATCTCATTTCGATCTAAATGGGTCATGAAGTCGCTAAAGATAATCTTCTCTTCTGGCTGATTAGTGGGCACTGTAAAGAGATTGAAGAGCAAGATCATAAACAAACAGACTACAACCCAAAATAGTAAATTCTTCACCCGTGAATTCATTCTAAAGCCTCCTGAACCTCCGAGAAACCTATTTTCGACTCTCGTGACGAAACAGACTGTAACCTTTGGATTCTATCATGCAAATTAAGATACTGACAACCGATGGACTAGATACTACTCATCCCTAACGCTCTGGGGGTCAAGGACAGCTAAGTAAGGAAGATTACGATATTGTTGCTGATGGTCCAACCCATATCCAACCACATAGTGATTGGGAATCTCAAAACCAATATATTCAACGTTCACGTCTATTTGTCGTCGTGCCGGCTTACTCAGTAACGCACACACACTAAGACTTTTCGGTTTCCGTTTTGAGAGTAATTTAGTCAAATATTGGACCGTGACCCCGGAATCCACAATATCTTCTACGATTAACACATCACGCCCTTTCACCTCTTCGGTCAGATCGGTTACAACTTTGACCTTCCCTAACACTTTCCTTTGATTTTGCTGACTTTTCACAATCATAAAATCAACAGTGACTGGTAATCGAATTGCTCGGACCAAGTCGGCATAAAACGCAAAGGCCCCTTTCAATATTCCCACTAGGACAAGGTCTTTTCCTTGAAAATCATGAGTAATGTCCTTGCCAAGTTCCTTGACCCTGGCTCGCATCGCGTCTTGAGTCACCAAGGGTTTTCCAAATAATTGAGTCATTCAGGGTGAGGCTCCTGGCTCAAATTGGCCACCAAGACAGATTTCGTTGATTCTGTGACTCGGAATCGGTGATCTAAGCGATATCCACCAACCCAGACAATCCCCTCAGGCGCGACTAATAAGGGAACAGTATGTCGCCTGGAATGCCCAAGCTTTATATCAACAAAAAAGTCTTGTAGCTTCTTTCTTTTCCCACCCATGCCTAAGGGATGAAAGTGATCGCCAGCTTTCCAATTTCTGATTACAAACGCCGAGCTACATGTGTCAGCATCAAATCTCGCTTGCTGTGCATTCCCCTCACATACCATATTCTGACCTGCGCCACACTCTGGTGATACATTCATAACTTGCCCAGTTAATGGCCATACAACTTGATCATGAACACTCATTGGCTGCACCGTTAAACGAGACGCACGGCTCGCACCGAGGAGACGTACGTAAATCTCCCCATACTCTCGAACAATTGATACGCCATGTACCTCCATCAATGATCCTGACTGAGCAGTCATAATATGTTTCATCACGGTCTCAATTATATCAAATTTTGGAGTTCTATCCTTACCTGAAACTTTCTGAATAACTATCCGCAACACACGTCGTTGCATGGCTGCCGGTAAATTCATGAGACGTGTGCGGTGTAGAATGAGGTCGTGCTCAGTATCGCTCTGTTGAACATGGACCAACGCCTCACGGGCCAATTGTTCAAGGTACGCATCTTCTTCACGTACAATAGTCGCTTGACGAGCAACGGCCTTAAGGATATTCGGATTATATTGCTTTAGGACCGGCACCACTTCATGTCGAATTCGATTACGTAAATAGACTGGCTTGTCATTGCTACTATCTGACCGATAGGTCACGCCCTGATCTTGTAAATAGGCCAATAACTCTGAACGACTCGTACCCAGCAACGGACGAATGATGTGAGGTTGGCGAACAGGCGGAATTCCACACAGCCCTTTCGTCCCAGCCCCACGAACCATCCACATGATCATGGTTTCAACTTGATCATCAGCCGTGTGCCCAATGGCAACCTTCGTCGCCCCAATTTCCTCTCTAAGACAAGCGAGTTCTTGATACCTGACATTTCGAGCATATTCCTGTAAAGAAAATCCATGTGGGCGATCATTCATATAAAGTCGCTTCACGATACAAGGCACGGAAATCCCCTGACACAGACTCTTCACAAACCCTGCATCAGCATCAGATTCATCACCCCGCAATCCATGATCGAAGTGTACAACATGTAAGGTGAGGCACCACTTCTTTCTCAGCCCATGTAGCAGGGAGAGCAATGCGACAGAGTCAGGCCCACCAGAGACGGACACCAACACGTGGTCTCTTGCTGCCAACATCTGATTTGCGACGATACAATCCTCAATACAGCGTTCTAATGACATAGGTAAATCTTGAGGCTAGTGGTATGAAGAACTATGAAAGGATGTGGGCTCTGAATATTGCGAATAGTCCTTACTCAATTTCTGTAAAATTCCACGGGCCTCGCTCGCATCATGTTCTATTTGATCTAACAGATTCTTAGCATCAGAAAATTGTTTATCACCACGGATAAAGTCAATGAAACTGACTTGAATACGTTCCCCATACAACGAACGATCCTGATCAAAGAGATGGACTTCTAATAACCGTTCTCCTTCGATAAACGTTGGCCGATTCCCAATATATGAAACTGACGGCAACCATTCGCCTTGCACATAGGCCATGGTGGCATAAATCCCATCAGCTGGAATAACGCGATGAGGAGCAATTCGAAGGTTGGCCGTAGGCCAACCTAGTTGAGCGCCTCGCTTCTCTCCTTGTATTACATGCTCAGTAAGCCGATAGGGGCGACCAAGGCATTGAGTCGCTGCTTTGACTTGACCAGCCTGAAGCAGCTTCCGAATCCGTGTCGAACTGACAATGTCACCATCAATTTCCACAGGAGCCATGGGATGCACCCGAAAATTCGCCTGAGAACCCAACGAAATTAAATCTTGGACATCTCCACTACGACCTTTCCCAAACACAAAGTTTTCTCCAATCAATAATTCACGAACACCAACTCCATCACGTAACACCTTGGAGGTAAATTCTTCAGGGGTCAGACTCGCCAATTGTAGAGAAAATTCTAGGATGACTAATTCGGCCACTCCAAGCTTTTCAAAAAACTCCATTTTTTCTTCTTTCGGAGTCAGAAACTGTAAGGGCTTTCCTGGCGCAAGAATTTTAGAAGGATGTGGATCAAAAGTCAGGACCATTGGCGTACCTTGGTGACGGTTAGCCATCTCCACAACTGCCGCCAATAAGGCTTGATGGCCAACATGTTGGCCATCAAAATTCCCAATAGTCAGAACAGGATGAGGCGCAGGTGTAGAGGTTGGAAGGTTTCGAATAACCTTCATGTGTGTTCACGACGCAGTAGACGAGCAGCATCTTTGGCAAAGTAAGTCAAAATCATATCCGCACCAGCCCGCTTCATGGACAGGAGTGATTCCATCATGACCTTCTCCTCATCAACCCATCCAAGCTGAGCAGCAGCCTTAATCATGCTATATTCACCACTCACCTGGTAGGCAGCCAACGGAACCGTGACAGCATCACGGATGGTTCTCACAATATCAAGAAACAACATGGCAGGCTTGACCATCACCACATCTGCCCCCTCTTCAATATCTAACTGCACTTCCCGAATAGCTTCTCGCGCATTGGCCGGATCCATCTGATAAGAACGCCGATCACCAAAAGCTGGACTTGAGTCCGCAGCCTCACGAAACGGAGCGTACAGGCTCGAGGCATATTTGGCTGAATAGGCCATGATAGGAAGATCTTGATATCCAAGCTGATCTAATTCATCTCGAATCGCCCCAACTCTCCCATCCATCATATCGGACGGGGCGACAAGGTCGGCACCCGCCTCGGCATGGGTCTTGGCCATCAAACGAAGACAATCTAATGTTTCATCATTGAGAATTTTCCCATTCTGAACAATGCCACAGTGACCATGCGAGGTATATTCATCGATACAGACATCTGTCATAACGAACAAATCTGGCTCATGATCTTTCAACGCACGAACAGCTTGTTGGACCACGCCTTCTTTATCATACCCACTCGTGCCACGTTCATCTTTGTGTTCTGGAATCCCAAAGAGGATCACCGCTGGAACCCCAAAAGCCTTAGCCTCAGTAGCTTCTTTTACTAAAAGATCAATTGACCACCGATACTGCCCTGGCATTGATGAAATTGGTTCTTGACGCCCCTTTCCATATGTCACAAATAGCGGATAGACGAAGTCCATCGGCGAGAGGCTCGTCTCACGCACCATGCCGCGCAAAATCTCGTGCTGACGCAATCGCCGTAAGCGTTGACGAGGGAATCCCATACAAACCTCTAGGTCATAGTTAAAAGGATAGAACGAAATCTTGCAAACACGAAGTTTTCTTTTTTAAGGCTCAATATGCGTCTACATTCATTAGGCCCTGAGGGCTTCTCACTTTCGTGGAAGATTCGTCAGGAATACCACCAAATCCCGAACCGAAATCATGCCAACGAGTTCTTCATTCTTTGTCACCCCTAAATGACGGATATGCTCACGTGCCATCAAATCATTCGCGTCTAATAACGTTTTATCCCCATCAATCGTTAAGATGGGGGCCGACATGACTTGTTCGACATCAGTTTCGGCTGGATCTAACCCAGCCGCCACGATACGCCTCACTAAATCCGTATCCGTTAATATGCCAATAATCTTACCTCCAGTCGTCACAAACACACTTCCGATACCATTATCTCGCATCATCTCGGCAGCTTGACGAACTTTGACATCTCGATCAACTTTCACGAATTTTTCAATAGGCACCATAAATGATTTGACTGGAACCATAACTTCGCCCCTCCGTAATAAGACTTTTCACTCAACCATCAACGAAAATAACAACTCGTCACAACACCACACATATATCTAGACTGAGCACGTATCTTGTACATGGTCATTGGGTTGCACGTATCGAACAATCGCTTCAGCCAAAGCAGGAATGGTATTTTCTTTAGCCACAATGTCTACAGACAATCCATATTCAAATACTGTCCGAGCGGTAATCGGACCAATACACGCAATGGTGACCTTTTTCGTCATCTGTGTCATCTCTTCTCGACTTTCAAATAATTCGCAAAAATTTCGAACAGTCGAAGAACTCGCAAATGTAATAAAGTCGATATCCTCATCGCGAAAATGCTGTTTGAGGCCCTCTACCTCCATCGATGGAGAAACCGCACGATAGCTGGGAACCACATCTACGATTGCACCCATTTCCCTTAACTGCTCAGGAAGTATTTCACGAGCCACTTCGGCTCGAGGAATCAACACCTGCTGACCGGAAACGCCAACTTTTTCCATAGTTGCGAGTACGCCCTCAGCTTGATATTCATCAGGAACATAGTCAGCTGAAATGCCAAATTTCGCAGCCTCTGCAGCAGTTCTTGGCCCAATACAGCAAAGTTGAAGCCCGGCAAGACACCGAGTATCTCGGCAATGAAATTGCAGTCGCTTCATAAAGGCTTGAACACCGTTCACACTTGTGAGCACAAGCCAATCGTAACGTTGAATGTTGGAAATCGCCTCATCTAGTTCCGTCCAACTCTGAGGAGGAATAATTTCTAAGGTTGAACATTCAATCGCCTCGGCTCCATACGCCTCAAGTAAATGGGAAAACGCCGGGGCCTGGTGCTTGGGCCTCGTGACAAGAATGCGCTTTCCAAAAAGTGGACGTCGTTCGAACCAATTCAACCGCTCACTCAGACTCACAACTGCACCGATGATGATGACAGTTGGAGGTTGAAGATTCACAGTCTTGGCCTGCGCCACAATAGTAGCCAATGTACCGGTCACCGTCTGCTGACTCATGTACGTTCCTCGTCGAATCAGCGCAACAGGAGTATCAGGAGACTTGCCTTCTTCTAATAGCTTCTCAACAATTGATGGTAAATTCTTTACACCCATTAGAAAAACTAACGTACCATTCACTGTAGCCAAACGAGGCCATTCCACCACACTTTCCTCTTTAGTAGGATCTTCATGGCCAGTGAC
The DNA here is from genome assembly GCA_049607825.1 of Nitrospirales bacterium. GTDB lineage: Bacteria > Nitrospirota > Nitrospiria > Nitrospirales > UBA8639 > JAGQKC01. The sequence continues at coordinate 7,959 of JBMYWX010000023.1, read as the reverse complement.
AAACGTGACCGTAGAGGCCATGGTTCGGTGAGTCACCGGAATTCCGGCATAGGCCGGAACCGAAATGGCTGAAGTGACTCCAGGAACCACCTCAAATGGTATATTCGCTTCGGCCACCACCTCAGCTTCTTCTCCTCCACGTCCAAAGACGAATGGATCGCCTCCTTTTAAACGAACCACACATTTTCCTTCGCGCGCCTTGCTGACAAGCAAATCATTAATATCTTGTTGACTACTATAGGCTCCCCGGCCTCGTCGCCCTATATAAATCTGCTCCGCATGTGCTGGCACAAACTCCAACAATGCAGGATTCGCTAAATAGTCAAACAAGACCACATCGGCCTGTTCTAAACAAGCTTTTCCTTTCAACGTGAGTAAACCAGGATCACCCGGCCCAGCCCCAACAATGAATACTTTCCCCACTCTCATAATCATGACATGCCATAAACCTCTTGCAAAATCGGACCACCACCAGCTGACAATAGATTTTCAGCTAGCTCGACACCAAGCTCCTCTGCACGATCAATGGTCCCGGAAACTGATTGACGAATATATCGCTTTCCATCAACACTAGCGATTAACCCATCAAGAGTTAGCTGCTGTTCCTTCAAAACTGCATGACCAGCAATGGGGACCTGACAACCGCCTTCTAACCGCGTCAAAAATGCCCGTTCAGCATCCACTGTGGCCCGGGTTGCACCATCTTCTAATTTAACAATGAGGTCCTTGAGAAAGGTATCATCTGAGCGACCTTCCAGTCCCAGAGCGCCTTGTCCAATAGCAGGAAGACTCACATCTGTGGAAAGACATCCTGTAATTTCTTGACTCCATCCCAATCGGCGAAGTCCTGCAGCTGCAAGAACAATCGCATCGTAATTCCCCTCTCGAAGTTTTTTGAGTCGTGTATCCAAATTGCCTCGGAGCATCTGTATCTCAACATCTGCTCGATGATGAAGAAGCTGAGCCTGACGTCGCAAGCTACTCGTTCCGATTTTCCCTCCAGGCTTAAATTCCTCAAAAGATGTTCCATGAAAGCTGACCCATGCATCTCGAGGATCTTCTCGTTCGGGCACGCATACTATTTCTAATCCATCAGGTAAGATCGATGGAACATCTTTCATGCTATGCACAGCAAGGTCAATTTCCCCATTGAGTAAGGCATCTTCAATTTCTTTCACGAATAATCCCTTCCCACCAATCTTGGCTAAGGGAACATCTAAAATTTTATCGCCACTGGTCTGTATGCGTTGAAGATTGACGACCAATTCTGGTGAAATTTTTTGCAGTTGCGACTTGACCCATTCTGCTTGCCAAAGCGCTAAACGACTTCCCCTGGTTCCAATCACTACAGTTGACCGACTGCCACTTCGTTCCCTCACGTTCATTCCATTCCTCACAACCGTCAATTACGAAACCATGACAATAATTAGGATTCATGTTCTTGGACTTTTCTCTCATCATCTTCTAGTACGCTCCGCGCAGATGAAGAAGGCTCATCTGTTCGCAGATCATCAATATTCACTACATTCGAATTTAATATATGTCGAGAGTGCCCTTCTGGCCTACCAGGCTCAGCTAAATCGAAAAACCTCCTAGCCGCTTCAATAAAAGCAAACCCATTTTTTGACTGCGCTTCAGACTTGAGGGTCACCAACGAGCCATGCAAAAGTTTATTCACAATAGCAGATGCTAACCCCTCAATCGCATCTTGGTCTTTAGACGAAATATGTTCTAGTCGACTGAGAACCTTGTCGACCTCAGACCGCTTAATCTCCTCTGCGCGTTTACGAAGGGCAACAATTGTTGGGGTTGCTTCTAACCCTCGTATCCAAGACAACATGACATCGACTTCATCCTTGACTAACATTTCGGCCTTATTGGCCTCTTTACGACGCTCTTCTTGATTCTGTCCAACATGGGATTTGAGATCATCAATATCAAACACAAACGCGTTATCGACATCTTTCCCAGCTGGGTCAATGTTGCGAGGCACTGAAATGTCAATTAAGAACATTGGTCGATTCATACGCTGACGAATAGCGGACTGGATGTCTTCTGTTGAAATCACATAATACGGCGCTCCAGTAGCGCAAATGACAATATCGGCTTTTGGTAAGGCTGACCGAAAGTCTTCAAAGGGTATGACTTTACCATTAAATTGTTCTGCAAGATTCGTCGCACGATGTGTGTTTCTCGTGGTCACTAAAATTTGTTTAACCCCAGAATTAACCAAATGACGAGCCGCGAGCTTCCCCATTTCTCCAGCACCCACTAACAACACAGTCTGGTCCTTTAAACTCGAAAAAATCTTCTTGGCTAATTCCACTCCTGCATAACTCACGGAGACCGCATATTCGGCAATTCGTGTTTGCGTCCGAACAGCTTTCCCTACTGATATAGCTTTTTTGACAAACTTATTAAGAATGACGCCACTTGTACGATGGGCCAGTGTGAGCTCAAATGCATCTTTTACTTGCCCAAGAACCTGGGGTTCTCCCAGAATCATCGAGTCGAGACTTGACGCCACACGAAACAAATGCTTAATCGTCGAATCATCAGCATAACGATACACATGCGGAAAAAGTTCATCAGCCGAAAGTGAAAAGTGCGTTGACACGAGGAAATCCTGAACCTGAGTAAAGCCAACCTCTCGGTCCGAGACCACAGCATAGACTTCGACTCGGTTGCACGTTGAAAGAAACATGCCCTCCTTAACGCATGAATAGCTCACAAGACGAGTCAAGGCCTCGCCCATACGACTTTCTGGAACGGCAAGACGCTCACGAAGTTCAACGGGAGCCGTATTATGACTGAGGCCAACCACAATAATATTCATAAGCTTGATAGAGGGCCGTGATTTTTCAAAATCACACCAACAAACGTAAGGATCACAGCCCCAAACCCAACAATCGTGAGATACGCCGCCTTCTTTGCACGCCACCCAACAGTAACTCGACCAAGAAGAACAGCAAAGTAAAAAACCCATGTGACTAACGCCCACACTTGCTCAGGATTCCAGCTCATGTAGGACCCGAAACTCATATGAGCTGATAAAGATCCTGTCAAAATTCCCAATGTCAAAAATGGAAAACCGAGAAGGATAGAACGTTGGTTCAACGAATCAAGGAAGTCAAGCGGTGGAAGTTTCACGTATAAGGTATTAAACTGTTTTGCCTTCAACATACGATCCTGCATCAGATACATGATCCCAGCCACAAACGCCACGGCGAAACCGACAGTCCCGAGCATACTCAAGGTGACGTGTACCCAAACAGTTTCAAATACTGGTTCAAACCCAGCTGTTCCAGCTGGGGCAATACTGGCTGAAACCAAGGAAAGAAAGGCCAGAGGCAAAATAAATGCCCCTAAAACATATAAGCCTCGCTTGAGAGCAACACCCAAAAACACTAGCACCAAAGTCCAAGCAAAAAAGGACATGGCCTCTTGAAAGGTCATGATCGGAATTTGGCCATGGCTTACTGATTTGGCCAACAGGGCTAATGTATGAGAGATAAACCCAAGTCCAGCGAGCCCAAGAGCCCCCTTAGATAAAAACTCAGATCGTCGCAAAAGATAAATAAGGAACAAAATCGTCCCCACAAAATAAAGAACCATTGTGACTCGAATCAGAGTCTCTGCCATAAAGCCTTCTTGTTAAGGGAATTACAGAGAACTTATGAAGTCCAACTTTTGAGTATAGACATGGGCCTAAACGAGGTCAAGGAAGCCAGGAAGCAAGTAATGACAGGCATTTTCTCTCAAAAATAATAAGCCATAGCATTTATGCTCTGTCGTAGACGTACCCCCAATATTAAAAGATGTCTTTTGTGTCATCGTCTATGGTATCCAACACGTTCTTATAGATTGATGCTCAAGTGTAATTCTCGTTTATGACTATATTTTACGATAGCAAGGTAAATTCATGACTGGAACACTATTCATTGTGAGTACGCCAATAGGTAATCTTGAGGATATGACCTTTAGAGCAATTCGAGTGTTGCAAGAAGCATCGATTATTGCCGCTGAAGATACACGAAGAACTCAAAAGCTGTGCACTCATTACAATATACACACACCTCTAACCAGCTACCATGACTTTAACAAGGAAGAAAAATCCCCGATTCTTATCAAACGACTCCTCGAAGAAACTAATGTCGCATTAGTCTCTGATGCCGGAACGCCTCTAATTTCCGACCCTGGCTACTATCTAACCCGAGAAGCCATCAACCACCAGATTCCAGTTGTGGCGATACCTGGCGCATCGGCAACCCTTGTAGCATTGACGGCTTCTGGCCTTCCACCAGATACATTTGTATTTCAAGGATTTTTGCCAAAAAAATCAGGTGCGCGAACAAAAATCCTTACCCATCTCCTAGAGGAGCCACGAACGATCATACTATTTGAAACTCCCTATAGAATTCGTTCAACGCTTGAGATCATTCAAGAAGTCTTCGGCAATCGAAAAGTCGTGATTGCGCGAGAACTTACAAAAATCAATGAGGAGTTTTTGCGAGGAAGCGCGGAAGAAATCCTCAAAACTGGACTTGCTCAACGCGTTAAAGGTGAGGTCACCCTACTTATTGAGGGTAACCGACCTAAAAAGACCAAACAAGCAGAATCAATCTAACTCCTGCACATCAGTATTTTTTCTTATGAAAATTCGATGGGCATTTTCAACAGATTCTTGAAAAAGAACAATATGCCCCTCGTTTTGAACACTCTGTGGAACATTCTTGATTGGCTCTCCAGCATCTAATAAAACAGCTAGAACCTCACCTGGAAGCATCGACTCAAGCTTCAACTTTGTCTTGACAAAGTTATACGGACATATCACCCCTCGTAAATCTATTTCTGCTTTAGCTTCTATATTTTCCACAAAATTTTCATCTCTGTAGACCTTATTTTTATCAAGAATTAGGCTTATGAATTCCCAACTACACCTAGTCTAGAAACCTTTAGTCAATAATAACTGTCTAGCAATTACGTCATAAAAATAAAAGAGCGTGCTGGCATAAATTACCAGCACGCTCTTTGTAAAACTCAAAGGGAAATTCTACTATTACTTATTGAACCGTTCCCTTGTTGAAATTCTTTCTATCTGAACCGTAGTCTGTCGCGATGGTCTTGTTGGTTGGTCCATTAACGGTTTCTGGTTGTGGAGCACATTGCCAGCATGGTGCAGCACCAGTCATTTTTCCAACAGTTGTTGCAACTCCAGTGTTTATAGCACCCATCTGGATTCCACCATCTGGAACACCAGTGTAACTACCACCTGTCGCAGGAAGACCTGCAGTGTTTAGTTGGTCTGGTCGTTGACCAAAACCACCGCCAAAGTCAGGATTATCTCCTCCGCCAAGTAGTTGGCTTCCCTCCAACACATAAACTTCCCGAACCAGCTTCCGTCCAGTGCTAAACTTATGGTTTTCATCGGTTTCTTGCACAGCTTGCACTGCGACATAGTCACCTTTGCCGATCATCTTGACGCCTTCTAAAGGAGTTTGCTTATCAAAATGCAAGGATTGGATGTTCATTGCTCCCCTTTGCATTTGACGCTCATCTTGAGAGCTACCACCCATTTCAAGATACAGAATCCCTGCAGCAAAGTTGACTCCAACAACCTTCCCCATCACAGTCTCCGGTGCTGATAGATATCGCAACATGTCGTCTTCATCCATGACGCGAGCTCTTGTACCAGAACCTTGTGAATCACCAACGCCCGTACCAAAACCAGAATGTTGAGGCGCACGCTCTTGCCCCACTGCCACGCTCACCGAGCTTGCAAGAATGATTGCTGCTCCAAAATACCCTAACTTCCGCATGTGGCTCCTCCTTGGAAGTGTAAGTGAATAATCGGTAAAAATAATGGATTGAAACGAACTTGAACTCTATTTCCAGTTTTAAGGGGACCAACTATAGTCAACTGTTCTCGCCCTGTCAAGTAAAATCATTAAACTGCCTTAAGAGAAATCCATTGTACATTAAGATTCGCCCAATAGAAACCTTTAAATTTCTGGTGCCCGGAGGGAGGGTCGAACTCCCACTCTCTTGCGAGAACCGGATTTTGAGTCCGGCGCGTCTGCCAGTTCCGCCATCCGGGCTATTTGACGATTGAACGCGATTTCTAGCATGAACGTTACAGCAGGTCAAACTCAGAGAAAAACTAGAAAGTTTTAAAAAATCATAAGAATCGGCAACTTATATGACAACAATACCCCTTGTTTACACAATTTATACTTATCCTATGGATCCTAATTCGAAGGTTTCCCCCCATTTCCGAAGCATAGCTGCCCTCAAAGGCTCTAATTCTCTGGAATTAAGTTGAGGATCTTTGGCTAATAACTTCTTGGCCATCTGCCTCGCCTCAACAAGCAGATTGTGATCTCGAATGAGATCGGCCACTCGGAACTCAATCGTGCCCCATTGCTTTTCCCCTAGGATATTTCCAGGCCCACGAATCTTAAGATCCGCCTTGGCCAATGAAAACCCATCAGCACATTGAGTGAACACTCGAAGACGATGACTTTCCTGGCGAATATTCCTTAATAATTCGACATCCTCACCCTCATTACGATTATTATGGGAAAGAGTGAGAGGTAATTCTGGATTCCCAGAAGATAGACTCTCATGAGCATCCAACTTTTTTGCTGACCGTAGTAATAAACAGTATGCCTGCTCTGCTCCACGCCCCACCCGCCCTCGAAGCTGGTGCAACTGGGCCAACCCAAACCGCTCAGGATGTTCAATCAAAATAACTGTTGCATTTGAGACATCAACACCAACTTCAATGACCGTCGTCGCGACCAAGATATGAATATGCCCGGCCTTAAACGCAGTCATAACAGCCTGCTTTTCTTTTGATTTCATACGACCATGAAGCAACCCAACCATGAACTCAGGAAACTCCTCTCTTTGCAACCGCTCGCCCGCCTGAACCGCTGCCTGCAAATCTATTTTTTCCGAACGTTCCACAAGTGGATACACGATATAAACTTGACGACCGGCATTCACCTCTTTCCGAAGAAGCCCATATGCTTTTTCACGCTCATCTTCACAAAACAACAATGTCCGCACTGGTTTCCGCCCAGGTGGAGATTGATCTATTACCGAAACATCTAAATCTCCGTAAACCGTCATGGCTAAAGTCCGAGGAATAGGTGTCGCTGTCATCACTAATACATTCGGAGGGTGAGTACTTTTTTTCCGCAATTGGGCTCGCTGTATCACCCCAAATTTATGCTGTTCATCCACCACCACTAACCCAAGATTTGAAAATACAACCTCAGGCTGAAGTAAGGCATGCGTTCCAACAGCTACTTGGGCCTGCCCTGAGGCTAATTGACCAAGAACCTTGGCACGCTCACGAGCGGATTGCGCCCCTTTAACCCAGACAACCGTAAGACCAAGTTGACTAAAATAGGGCTCAACTGTGAGAAAATGTTGTTCGCTGAGTACTTCCGTCGGAACTAACAGCGCCGCTTGATATCCAGATCCACAGGCCAGCACCATCGCATGAAGTGCCACTAAAGTTTTTCCTGATCCAACATCTCCCTGGAGCAGACGATTCATTGACGTCAGACCAGCCATATCTTTCTCAATTTCTTGGATCACGCGCTTCTGAGAAGAGGTGAGTTCAAACGGTAATAGGTTTTGAAACCTGCGGCTCAATACATTGGCGAGAGAAAACGCAATTCCTCCTGACTCGGTTTTTACCATATGTCGTCGCACAGTTAGGGCAAGCTGTAATAACAACAGCTCCTCAAATGCCATCCGTTGATGAGCAGGGATTGTGCCCTCATTAAGATGCAATACATTATGGGTCTCTTGAGGGAAATGTAGTGTAGAAACCGCGGTCTTGAGTGACGGCAATTGGAGCTCATTAAGTAGACTATCTGGAAGAACTTCTTGAATATCCTGGCCATATAACTCATAAAGTCCCTGCAGAATTCTTCGAAACTGCCT
>JBMYWX010000022.1:8597-20830 GCA_049607825.1 Nitrospirales bacterium | reverse complement strand
CGGGAGCATTGAAATACTTGTCAATTATAGCGTTTCCGAATGAATTCTAGATCATCCAACGAAACGTGTTCTGTGTTAGCACTTCAACTATTAGATGTTGATTGAATCGGCGATAAATGAGTCTATACATGTCTTCGAAACGGTTGGATTTTATATATTTGGCAACAAGTGAAATTGAAAGCTTAGTTTTCGACGAATTGGGGTAGATCAAGCTAAGGACTTCCCTTACAATTTCTGGATCTACTTCCTCTTTAGATTTTCAATTGTGTTTGATATGACAAATCAGAATCAAGAACTAGCAGGTCTCTTTCATGCGATGGCGGGGCTACTCGCTGCGCATGGCACGAACCCCTATCGTATTCGAGCCTATCGAAAAGCTGCAGAATCATTACTAGAGCTAACAGAAGATGTGACTGAGATTGCTAGGCGAGGAGATCTCCAGTCGATTCCGGGGATTGGGAAAGATCTCTCTGCGAAAATTCAGGAGTACGTATCATCCGGTCGTATTCAAGCATATGAAGAACTCAAGACACCTATACCAGATGAGGTGAAGGCATGGACGAATCTTCCAGGATTTTCCGAACATCTTGTTCACGATTTGTACTTTCGATTGGGGATTCAATCATTGCCAGACCTAGAACGAATGGTACGTTCACATATGTTAAGAACGGTGCCAGGAATGGCTGAACGAACAGAGGAGATTTTAGCAGCGATTCAGATCAAACTATTGAATTGAATAAAATGAGGAAGAAGATTGACTGAGTCCGAGTGCTTTGCTAGCGTTTTGCCTTGATGCGATACGAGCCTTGAGCAAGCTTCAGTATATGAGTTGATAATGCCGTGGTTTGTTAGAATTTAAGAACTCAATCTTTAACTCAGAAAGATCTGTAAGTTATGCCTATTTCCGGGTTTATCCTTATTGACGTGACGGGAAACCATACCAAGAGTGCCTATAAAACGATTATGAGAATTCAAGGAGTTAAATCGTTGGCTGCTGTAACCGGATCTCATGATCTTATTGCTCAAATTGAAGCTGAGACCATCGAAGAATTAAATGATATTGTACTTTCACGCATTCGAAGCATTGATGGTGTCATCAAAACCAGCACGGCAATCGTCTTAAATCTTTAGGGTTTCAGACTTCGTTATGTCATTGGTTTCAACTGCTTGAAGACTTTCCATGTTTTCAATAATTCCAAAGCTTTCTGTAATTGGATATCATTAGGCGGAACTTCATCACTTACATCTTTCTGTTCATCGGTTTTTTCTTTATCCCCTTCTTCTTCACTTTGTGCTGACTTTTGAGGAACTGGTACAGCGGCTGGAGATTTTTGGTTTCCCTTCGTTGCGGCTTCATCCTTTGCATGAGCCATGGTTTTTGGGTCGACGACAATATCAGGCTTTATCCCAATTTTATGAATCGATACTCCCTTGGGTGTGTAATACTTGGCTGTGGTTAGACGTAATCCAGACCCATCAGAAAGAGGAAGAATAGTTTGAACTGAGCCTTTCCCAAAGCTGGTGGTGCCGAGAATGACGGCTTTTCCCCAATCTTGCATGGCGGCTGCCACAATTTCGGATGCACTAGCCGAGCCTTGATTAACGAGCACGATCATGGGATGTTGATGCTTTTCTCCATTGTCACGTGCACGATATTCATCTTCTCGCCCATTACGTCCCTTTATGGACACAATCAATTTTCCAGATTTCAAAAATTGCTCAGAGACTCCCACTGCGGCAGTTAAGAGTCCTCCAGGGTTGTTTCGTAAATCGAGGATCAAGCTTTGTATATTTTTTTCTTCCAGCGTTCCTAATGTTTTGGATAAATCTTCTGGTGTTTGTTCCTGAAATTGGGTGATTCGGACGTAACCTGTCTTTCCACCCAACACCTTTCCGCGGACACTCTGAATCTTGATCGTATCGCGAGTGATTGTAAAGACTAGCGGCTTTTTGTTCCCTTCGCGAAATACGGACAAGTCAACGGGAGTTCCCTTCGGGCCGCGCATTTTTCGAACGGCTTCCATCAGCGTAAGATCCTTGGTCGGGGTGTCACCAACTTTGATAATGATGTCCCCAGCTTGAATGCCAGCTGCAAATGCTGGCGTGTCTTCGATTGGCGCAATTACGGTCAAGCGGTTGTCCTTAATGCCAATTTGAATGCCAAGTCCCCCAAATTCCCCTTTGGTCTCAACTTGCATTTCCTTATACATATCTGTGGTCATATACGAAGAGTGAGGGTCCAAGCCGGCAAGCATGCCACGGACAGCTCCATGGACGAGTTCTTTCATTTTGGTTTCTTCAACATAGTGCTTTTTAACTTGCGATAGGACCTCAGCGAAGATCTGCAGTTCTTCATAATTTTCACTCGCATATCCAGTCCGGTCCCACCCTTTTCCTATGAGGATGCCAACAAGCAGAATGGTAATGACCGTGAGCCCAGATACCCACACAGTTGATTGGCGTTCTTGTTTCATACAAAAGTTCCTTTTACTAAGCCACAGTTATGGACGTTTAGCGAGCCATCGCAGAGGATTAACTGGTTTGGTGCCCTTTCGCAATTCGAAATACAGAACATTGTTGTCAGTGAGGCCAGTTTCTCCAGTCTCCCCAATCACTTCCCCCACTTTCACGGTTTGTCCTTCTTTGACTAATAATTTGGATGCATGCGCATAGAGTGAGAAAAACCCATTGGTATGATCAACAATCACCACTAACCCATACCCTTTTAACCAATCGGCATAAACGACGTTACCTTGAGAGACTGTCTGAATAGGACTACTTCGTTTGGTTCGAATTTCTATACCCTTTTTATTCACATAGGTATCAAAGGTTGGATGTTTTTGACGGCCAAAAAAGGACACCACTTTTCCTTCTGTAGGCCAGAGCAAGGAACCTTTACTATGGGCCTTGGCTTTTGTTGATTTTTTTCTAGATTTTGAGAGTTTAAACCGTTGATCAAGTTCTTTTAATAATGAATCGACTTGCTTGGCCGAACGCTTGAGCCCCTTGACGGTGCGCTCGTACAGTTCTTGTTCCTTCGATAAACTGGTTAAAACAACATGTTTGTTTTTCTTGACACCTTTCATCTCATTGATGGTGTGTTGGGTGCGTTCTTTGTAGGCAAGAAGCTCTTCTCGTGACTGTGCTTGTTGTAGCTTGAGATTTTCCCAGGTCTTTAATTGCTGCCGATATTCATCAATGAGTTGATATTCTTGTTTTGAAATGGTGGAAAGATAGGCCAATCGTCGTTCAAAGTTGGCAAAGGTGTTGGCTTCGAATAAGGCTTTGATGTAGCCCCCTCGCCCTTCCATATATAGCAATCGAAGTCGGTTCGAAATTGAGTCGCGATGTTGTGAGACGGTGGTCTGAATTTTAGACAGTTTTGATTGAAGCTCTGCTAATCCGTGATCTTTTTCCTTGAGTTCACTGTTAATTTTTCGATACTCTCGTCGTTTTTTGACGAGAGTCTTATCAAGCTTTTCAATTTTTTTCAGGACAGACTCTGATTGACGTTCGGCTTTTTTGGCCTTTTGCTTCGTTTTATTAATTTCATCGTTGAGCTTCTTCAGTCGAAGCCGTTCTTGCTCCAGCTCTTGCTTAATCTCTGTTCCTTTTACCGGTTTGGCAGAGGTCCATGATGGCATGAGTGTGCCGATGGCTATCAAGCAGAGAAGCAATAGAAGGTGTGGGGATATCATGTTCGTATTTTCATCCAACCATAGACAGAGAGCGCACTTCCTGCACACCCGAGAATAAGTCCTGCCAACACTAACATACCAGACATTTGAATCGGGAAGAAGTTGAGGCTGACTTGAAGGCCTCCCACCCAACTCAAGTCACTAATCTCTTCTTTCACTATTTCAAAGCCACCTCGTAGTAACCCTAAGGACAGTCCACCACCCACAGCCCCTAGTACAGCGCCTTCGATGAGGTATGGAATGGCGATAAATGTACCTGTCGCACCAATTAATCGAAGAATTTCAATTTCTTCGCGTCGTGCGAAAAATGCGAGACGAACAGTATTCGAAATAATGGTAACCGAAGCTAGAGAGAGAATAAGTCCAACGCTCAAGGCACCAATTTCAAGATAACTCGAAAATAGTGTTAGTCGTTCTATCCAATCTTGACTATAGCGTACATGCTCGACTCCGGAAAGCTTTTTGACGCGAAGGGCCAGGGAGGATACGAGGGACGAGGCCTGTGGCTGTGGGGACATTGTCACAATGAACGAGGCTGGCAACGGATTGTCTCCAATCCCATCAAGGAGGTATGCCTCTTCAGGGAATTGTTGATGGAAGTCCTTGAGGGCGTCTTCTTTTGAAAGAAATGAAAGAGTTTCGATATTCGATTCTTTTTTGAGAGTACGTTCGAGCAAGGCTTTATCTGTAGAGACTATTCCGTCTTCAAGGTAAATGATCACTTGAATATGATCCTGTAGTGATCCCGCTATGGTTCGAACGTTGTGATAGAGCAGGAGAAATACGCCAAAGCTGGCGATGGTGAAGGCCGTCGTAATAATGCCGATGAAGGTATTGGTTTTGTTCGCACGAAGGCCTCGAATGGCTTCACGGAGAAGATACATGAGGCGTTTCATGAAATGGTTCCTTGGTCGGTGAGCAGGCGGCCAGAATCGATCTTGATCATCCGACCATTGATTTGTTCCACAACTTGACGGTTGTGAGTGGCGAGCATGACTGTGGTCCCTCGCGCGTTGATCGCTTTAAATAATTCAGTTATTTCATAGGTCAGCTCGGGGTCAAGATTGCCGGTTGGCTCATCAGCAAGCAAGATAATCGGACTATTCACTACGGCTCGAGCAATGCATACTCGCTGCTGTTCACCCGCAGAGAGAACTGATGTATGAGCTGTGCGTTTATGGTCCATACCGACTGCTCGAAGTGACTCTGTGACTTTTCTCCTGGCATCAAAGGAAGACAGCCCTCGAATGATCAGTGGCAGTTCCACATTTTCATAGACAGTCTTGTGAGGTAAGAGCTTGAAGTCTTGAAGGACGAAGCCCATTGTTCGGCGGAGATAAGGAATATCCGCAGCTCGGAGCCGCGCGATATTTCGATTTTGGACTAAAATTTGTCCATCGTCGGGAAGTTCTGCGCCAAAGATAAGTTTCAATAACGTGGTTTTCCCAGCGCCACTGGGTCCAGTAATGAGAATGCATTCTCCCTTCTCGACCCGCAAGGATAGATCGGAAAGGGCAATGCAGCCTTCATAATGTTTTGTGACGTGAAAGAGTTGGATCATCCGGTATCTAGGAGGAGATGTAGCAATGGACACACATAAGTCAGAGTATCAGAGCTGCATACGAATCTTCTTGTACTCAAGCGATATGTTAAGTCATGTGTATAGATTGTTGTTTTAATGCATCATAAGTGAAACGACACATGTGAGACTGTATTATACCAATTCACCATCTGATGTCTTCCCCTGGAATTTCAAACGCATTTTCGATATGGGTGACTTCAAGAGTATCACGAGTGTCGCCCTGACAAAGGATGACATCAAATCTAGAGAGCTGCTGACTAAGTTTTCTTTGTGCCAGATAAAGTGCTGCTAGTTTTATGATTCGTTGTTTTTTTGATGTCGTGATAGCGTAATGGGTTCCCCCATGACTGTCCGATCGTCGGGCTTTTACTTCGACAAAGATGATGGTGTGTTCATGTTGTGCGATCAGGTCGAGTTCACCTCCAGGCAGTCGGACATTTTGTCCAAGAATGCGATATCCCTTTTTTCGTAAATAGAGGGAGGCAGAGGATTCGGCCGTTCGTCCAAAGAGATGACTCGTTGGTTTCATCATGACGTGGTTTGACCTATTTGAGAAACTTGAACGGGACGAAACGTTTGTCGATGGATTTCACATGGCCCATGTTGAGTTAGCAGTCGAAGATGCTGGGGGGTTGGATATCCCTTGTGAATGTGAAATTGATATTGCGGAAAGCGTTCGTGGAATTCATTCATCATACGATCGCGGGTCACTTTGGCGATAATCGATGCCGCTGCAATAGTCAATGAAAGAGTGTCCCCCTTCACAATTGCTCGTTGTGGAATCATTGTGTCAGGTATATGCAAGGCATCAACGAGCAAGTAGTCTGGGGTGAGTGAAAGTGTGGAAACAGCCCGATGGAAAGCTAGTCGTGTGGCTTGAAGAATGTTGAGGGTGTCGATCTCTTGTTCGGTTGAACAGCCAAGTGACCACGCTGTGGCACGGTTGGTGATTTCGGAAAATAGTTCTTCGCGTTGGGCTTCACTTAAAATTTTTGAATCATTCAACCCCTGCAGATGAAACCTTCGGGGAAGGATGACCGCTGAAGCAACTACGGGTCCAGCCAATGGCCCACGTCCGGCTTCATCAAGCCCTGCGATGTAGTGATAGCCACACGATCGTGCAGCATCTTCAAAAAAATGACTGGGCTCCATGAGCCCTCATGGTCGTAGTTGTTCTAAGAAAGCAATGAACCAATGGTGTTTCTCAATGATTAGGATTCTGGTGCATCGGCTACGACTTCAGCGTTCTCTTTAGTCGGTGCCTTCGCTAACGGAGTAGTGGTGTTCGCCTTAGGGGTACGGGTAAATTCTCGCTCAGGAACCTTGGCAGCTTTCCCTTTTTTCGTGCGGAGATAGTAGAGTTTTGCTCGTCTGACCTTACCTTTTCGAACGACCTCAATCCCAGCAATACTGGGAGAATGAATTGGGAAAATTCGCTCCACTCCCACACCAAATGAAATTTTGCGAACGGTAAATCGTTCACTAACACTCTTGCCTTTTCTTCCAATCACGATGCCTTCAAAGACCTGAATTCGTTCTTTTTCTTCTTCGGTCTTTTTCCCTGACGATTTGCTCTCAATCACTTTGACTTTGACTCGTACGGTATCACCAATTTCAAAAAATGGAACTGATTCCTGGGCAAATGACTGTTCTAAACGTTCTATCCGGTTCATGTGTAGGCTCCTTCCTGCCTCTAACTACGTATGCTTTCCAAGTAGAGAATTGTAAATTGATTGACTGTATAGACCTTAATAATAGGTGTGTGAAATTGGAAATTTAAAAGAAGTCCCATAGTCTTATGTCTAGCTATTCGTAACACTAGGCACTTCTTGCACGATTTCATTCAGTAATTGTTGATCTTCATTAGCCAACATTTGGTGATCAAGTAAATCTGGTCGTTTTAACAGAGTGCCTCGCAAGGACTCCTTCCGACGCCAACGTCTAATCGCTTCATGGTTTCCCGACAATAGAACCTCTGGAATAGCCTTTCCACGAATCTCGCTGGGTCTGGTGTAATGAGGATAATCTAACAGAGAGTCCGTGAAGGAGTCATGTTGAGCAGAAAGAGGGTCCCCTAAGACCCCAGGAATCAGGCGGACAGCCGCATCAATCATCACCATGGCCGCTAATTCCCCACCAGTTAATACGTAATCTCCAATAGATATCTCTTCTGCTGGGAGCATGGTTCGAACACGCTCATCGATACCTTCATAATGTCCACAAATAAAGACGAAGCGTCGAGTTTCATGACTAAAGGATTCAGCCAGTTGTTGGCTGAACGGTATACCTTGAGGGGACGGGAGAATGAAGCGGAGTTCGTCGCTTGATTCTCGAAGGGCATCAATGGTTCGGAAAATTGGTTCAGCTTTCATAACCATGCCTTCTCCTCCACCGTAGGGCGTGTCGTCGGCGTTGTAATGAGGGGCATCCGCATAGTCTCGGATATTATGGATGCCAAGCTGGAGCAATCCTTTTTCCTGAGCACGTTTGACAATGCTGTGAGAGCTCACGGCTCGAATACTATCTGGGAAAAGCGTGAGTACGTCACACTGCATCGAGTATGCCCCATTGTTCAACTCGAGCCACTGTGATTAATTTGTTGTTGACGTCAATGTGTTTGACCACATGCCGTGTTGCTGGGATCAGATGTTCTGTGCCTTCTTGTCGTACCACTAAGACGGGATGTTGAGGGAGGTCCATGATTTCTTCCACACAGCCAAGATCTCGGTTCAATTCATCGCGGACAGTTAAGCCGATGAGCTCAAATTGATAAAACTCTTCGCTCGAAGAAGGTGGAACTGAGTCTTGAGGTACTTGAATAAGGGCCCCGCGGAATGCAGCGGCTTCTTCCGGTGCAGCAAATGCAGAAAAGCTCAAGAGGTAATAGCTTCCAGAGGGGCGAGCCTGGGTAACTTCCGTTTGAAGAACGTGCCCGTTTTTGGCGACTAAGGTAACCGATGGAAGATTCTCGAAGAAGTGCGGGATATCCGTGAGCGATTCAACACGCATTTCCCCTCTAACCCCAAAAGGTTTGAGTAAGCGGCCTATCGTTATGCATTCTGTTGTCACCTGCATCTCTGAAGTCATGATCTTGAAGTCGCAAGATATTCTCTTTTTAAAAGAACGTCCTGAACCTTATCTCCGCGTAAGACTCCTGGTAATAATACTGAGGAGTCAATTGTACTTTCGCTAGTTATGTTGCCTGTGGAGCGTTCTTTTTGGATTCGGCTAGGGCTTTCATGACACCTGTTTTTCGAAGAAGCGCTCGAACCGGATTAGTCGGTTGGGCACCTCGTTGAAGCCAATCAAGCACCCGATCTTCTTTAAAGGTGGCTTTGTCGGATTCCTTTAATGGGTTGTATGTCCCAATCACTTCCAAAAATCGACCATCCCGTCGCATACGGGAATCGGCAGCGACCACTCGAAAAATTGGGTGCTTATGCCGCCCCACGCGCGTTAACCGTAAATGAACTGCCACTGTGTACTCTCCTTGTTAAATGTGAGACAAATATTGAAAGTATGTCTATGTATTGTGAATGATTCTGTTATCCGGTCAAGGAGATTGAAGTACCCTGACTAACTTCTTTCGTTTTTTCCCTTTACCTATCTTTCCCATGCCCCCCATGCGTCCACCAACGAGGGACTTCATCATGCGCCGTGCATCTAGGAATTGCTTTATGAGGCGATTTACTTCTTGAACAGAGGTGCCGCTTCCTCGTGAGATTCGTTTTTTTCGATTCCCATTGATAATGGTGTGATCGCGTCGTTCTTTTTTGGTCATGGAATCAATGATGGCTACAACGCGTTTAATTTCTTTTTCCGGAAGTCCACCTTCGGGGCCAGTCTTGGCGACCATGGACTTGATCTTTTGTCCACCAGGTAACATGTCCAAGATTTGGTCGATAGATCCCATTTTATTCACTTGTTGCATTTGGTCACGAAAGTCTTCAAGGGTCAGGGTGTTGCTGGAAACTTTTCGCTGAAGTGACTCTGCTTCTTCTTGAGAAAAGTTTTCTTGGGCCTTCTCAATCAGGGTGAGGACATCACCCATTCCGAGAATTCTTGATGCCATCCGATCTGGATAGAACGGTTCAAGCGCATCCAGTTTTTCACCCACACCAAGGAATTTAATGGGTTTGCCTGTGGCCGATCGAATAGAGAGGACGGCACCACCACGCGCATCACCCTCAACTTTGGTGAGGATCACACCATTGAGCCCAACGACTTGATCAAAGCGTTCTGCGACAGAGACTGCTTCTTGTCCCGTCATCGAATCTGCGACTAAAAGAACTTCATCGGGACTGACTGATTGTTTAATATCTACGAGTTCCTGCATCAGCTCTTCATCGATCTGCAGGCGACCACCAGTATCAAGGATAACGACTTCATACCCATGTTCTTGAGCGCGAGATACCCCATCTCGGCAGGTTTGGACCGCATTGGCGTCAGGTTTGCCTTCTTGATCACCACGATGAACCGGGACCTCAAGGTCTTGTCCTAAAGAAGCCAGCTGTTCTCCTGCAGCTGGACGACGAGGGTCAGCTGCCACGAGAAGCACCCGCTTTCCTTGGGATTTGAAATGGTTCGCCAGTTTTCCTGTCGTTGTGGTTTTTCCTGAGCCTTGAAGGCCCACCATCATGACGACGGTTGGAGGAGTTGAGGAGAGGTGGAGTTCAGCTTGATCTTTTCCTAAAAGATCACGAAGTTCTTCCCAGACAATTTTGACGACTTGCTGGGCAGGGTTCAGTCCCTTAAAGACTTCTTGTCCAATAGCTTTTTCACGAATCCGCTCAATAAAGTCCTTAACTATTTTAAAATTGACGTCGGCCTCCAATAAGGCCAGGCGAACTTCCTTCAAGGCATCGGTAATGTTCTGTTCAGAGAGAACAGCTTGACCACGTAACTGCTTGAAAACGTTCTCAATTTTTTCTGTTAACGACCCAAACATAAAATAACGGTCCAATCCCTTCTTTTGTAACTACCAAACGAGCTAGTCTAGTAAAGACTCTAGGGGGAGTCAAGTTAAAGATTCTAATGCTTAATAATTAATGTAAAGTACCTGATTATTGTAAGGGTTGCCTGAAGCCTGAGGTTGAGGCGTCGCTGTGCTCCAATTGCCAAGACATGTAAGATACTTGTGCTTAGAGATTTTGTGTGTCCATTGGTTTCAACTCTAGGAACTAGTGAGTAGACATAGATGAAAGTTAAAGATTGGATCTCGGTCATTGAGGCAGGATATAGCCTTGAAAGAAGTGATGACTCATGGGTGAATGAAGTTCTTGATGCCGCATCACCTATAATCCGAGGGTGGTGGCCAAACTGTTTCGTTTTTCACTATACCCCAGAAACCTTTCATGTTGAAGAAGTTGCGGCGCGTGGTCCCTCGTTCATCATTAAAAAAGCCACAAAAAGTCTTGAAACTCTTTCTCCGAAGCTTATAGACGTTCTCCTACGAAGTGGAAATTTTGTTGGTACAGCAAGTTCGGTATTTCACAAACTGCCAGAACAGCAAGATGTCTTCCGCCGAGTAACAAGGGGGCTAATTGGAGACAATTTGGCCTTTGTCGCACAGTCTGGGTCGGGTCGAGGCATCTGTATTTCCATGGGGCTCTTTAAACCTACTTCTGCAACAGCGTTGGAGTGTAAGCGATGGCCTCTCATTGCCAGTCACTTAGGGGCAGGCGTTCGACTTCGAGCTGTGGCTAAATCATTAACCCTCGACACGGAGTCTGTTGAAGCGATTTTTGATCCTGGCGGAAAGTTACATGATGCACGAGATGATGCGAAGGAACCTTCTGTTCGGGATATCTTGCGAGAAAAAGTTCGTCGGATTGATCACATTCGTACTCGCGCGGGACGGAGTGATCCGGATGTAGCGATGGAAGCATGGGAAGGACTTGTGCAAGGTCGTTGGTCCCTTGTTGACCATTTCGATACTGATCAACGACGGTTTGTCGTTGCGATCAAGAACGATCCGATGTTTCCTGACCCTCGAGGCTTAACGACACGTGAACGGCAAGTCGCGGAATTTGTTGGCTATGGTCAATCCAGCAAAGAAATTAGCTATACCCTGGGGGTTTCACATTCGGCCGTCACAAATTCCACCGCGAGCGCACAAATGAAATTAGGACTCTCCTCTCGTGCGGAGCTGGCTGCCTTTTTTGCGCCAAGTGGGCTCCGTGCGAAATTGGCCGAAGTATCTCTCGCAGGGGAAGAACTTCTTGTTGGTGCATATCCCTTGATAGATGAACATCATGTAGACCTACTCACCGAAGCTGAGCGCTCCGTTCTTGCAGCTCTTGTGGCCGGCTCGACTAACGATGATATTGCTCAACGTCGAAATACCAGCGATCGTACAGTCGCCAATCAAGTGCAATCCATTTTTCGCAAACTCGAAGTATCCTCCCGCAGTGAACTCGCTGTGCGTTTACAGAGCGTAGCCTAAATTTCTTCTTTTCCCTCTTTGAGCTTCCTGGATATTCGATTTCCTTCTCTACTCTGTTGACGAGGACTCCTCAGCTCTTTGATTTGCTGATGCCTATTAGTCGCGATACATCAAATTTTGCGAGACATCTAATTTCGACATGTGAAATTGACTATGGAATTTATCTGTGGGGCATGCGACTTTCTGAAAGTGAGAACGCTAGTGATTCGTAAGTCCAAAGTATTTTTCACTTTTCTCCAAGAATCTGACTGAGTAGTGAATATGTTCTTAAACAAGGAGGGTAGGAATGAAACGCAAAGTAATAACAGTGATGACCGCAGGCTTGATTGTAATGTTTATCAGTGGGACGTTTTTTGATATCGCTCAGGCCAAAGAAAAAAAGCCTCAATCATTGAATCCGTCAAAGGTCAGACCGGTCGATCAAGGTCTGAGAGGTTTAGGACAGAAAGGGGGAGGGCAGACGCCAGATCCTCCAGCTGATCCCAGTTGTTCTCATGGATCGGTCGGT
>JBMYWX010000022.1:0-8587 GCA_049607825.1 Nitrospirales bacterium | reverse complement strand
AGACTTGCTATATCAAGAGTGTGAAATGTCTCAGTGGTCCAGGGGAAGATGAGTATGCACAAACGGAAAACTGTGGCAAATGTTTTGCTTTGCCGAACCAAAACCCTGGAGAAACCCAATCACATACCGGTCAATAATAATAGACTTGGAGTATAGAGTCTTAAGGAGGAAATCATGAAAATAGCCTTTGTTGTCACCATCAGCATTTCATTGCTCTTCGTCGCCATGCAGACCTTCGATGTTGAGGCGAAAGCGGAGGCAGAATTCATTCAGTTCGTCGCACAGAAAAGTCAGCAGAGGCTGAAGCCCTGCACAAAACGCAATCAACAGAATTGCCAACGACGTAAAACGAGAAGGTCCGCACCCGCGAACATTCTTCAGAGTAAGCCTACTAGCATGACACAAAACAATAGCTCTGCCACCCAACAAGGTACACACACCCAAACTGGGACCTACTCAGCTGGAGAATTGAGAGGAGGAGGCTGTTGGCAGCAACCTTCTGATCCGCCTAATAGATGGAGGTTTGCCGATCCGAAGGTGTTCTTAACAACTGACGATGGATTGGATTTTGGAGGGAAGGGTTTCGCCGTTACCTCGCCGACAACGAGTGGACAGCTCAATTGGCAGTTTCGCTGTGGCGAGATGTCTGCGGATCTTGAGGGCTATTTGCATTTGAAGGGCATGGATGGCTTTTGCTCGCGCATGCGTATGGACTTTCGTACCCATGCGCATACGCTCTTGACCACGAAATACAGCAATCAGCACTGTCCTCAGGACAATCAACATCATGTGTGGCCGGTTGATATCAATTTTGTTACATCCCCCAATCATTTTTCGAGTGACAAACTGAATGAAGTCAAGATCTCAATTGAGCGACTTGACGCGAGCGGTTTGTGGAAAGCCGTGCGGTCTGAAGTATTTGTTCTACCGACGATACAGAAGGATGTCTACATTGTTGCAGATGGATTTGATTTTGGGGGCAAGGCGTTTTTTGCTGGAGGGCCAACGAATACTGGGGATGCGACGTTCATCTGGAGTGGAGGAAAGGTCACGCCACGTGTCACAGGGACATTGTACATTAACAATGCTGCTGGGGCCTGTGCCCGGATGAAAATTGAGTATTATCAAGATGATTCGATTGGCATAGAAAAATGGGTCAAGTCGAAATATGGTGGGAAGGTCTGTGCCATCAATGGTAATAAATTGCATAAATGGTCAGTGGATCTCAGTCCGTATGGACATGATAAATTGTCGCGTATCAAGGTTGCGATTGAGACCCTGGCTACCGATGGCAAGTGGTCGAAGGTGAAGGAAGATTCTGTACATTTCCTAAGAGTACCTGGCCGTTCTTGATGATCCAGTAGTGATGTTTACTTGTCGGTAATTGATATTTTCAAATCTAACTACGTTGGGAAAGTCTGTGCCAATGACAATCACTTGCATAAGTATGCGGTGGATCTTAGTCCATACGGCCATGATTGTTTAAAGCTTATCAAAGTTGCGATAGAGACTTTGGCTACAGATGGTAAATGGTTGAAGGTTGGAGAGGATACAGTTTGGTTTGTATATGATACGGCGTTCTCTTCATTCAATTAATGTATCGAGCGGAATAATGTCTCATGGGCCTGGCGATGGTCAGAGTCTTTCACTGACCATGCTTGAGAGTTTTGTGCTACTGAATCAAAGTCCTGGTTAGATTCAAATGTCTTCTAGTCGGTTCTCCGGTCTGACCATAGTGCTTGGAAATCCTAAGGGAGGGGACTATAAAACGATTCTCTGTGGTTATGATTACTCTTTCAGTGCTGTTGTTCGGGCTGAATTTTTCAAGTGTAGATGCAAAGGGGAAGTCATCTTTGATTCAGTTCGTGGCACAGAAAAGTCAACAGAGTCTGAAGCCTGGTACGAAACGTAAGCGAAACAAGTTTCAGTGTCGATGCCCAGGTCCTAGGGCTGAGGATGTTTGATTCTTCTGACCAACAGGAGTTTAACCGGAAGAATTTCCCTCTCCATTATAACGCTTACCTGCTCTACAGAAGATTCTCTCTGGTCTTGATTGATTAATAACTCCAAATAACATCTATCCCCAAACGTGCGGGTATTTCATTGTCTCAATCAGTCTCGTGCTTTCTTGAGATCTTATTGTGGACGTGCTGAAAATCATAACTGAAATTTGAATCAGAAGTTGGGAGACTACGTTGTGTAGTATGGAAATAAATTGTAAGCTACCTCACAATTACAAGGAAGTCTAGAGTAGGTGTATATGCTGAAAAGATGTCGCATTAGCTGGAAGTGAAAGTGACAATTCTATGAAGTCAAAGGACTGGGTTGGCCTCATTGAAGCAGGCTATTCTTTAGAGGGAAGTGATGAGACCTGGGCAGAGAATGTTTTAGCGCAGGCTGCGCCCCTGCTCAATCGTGGCTGGTGGCCTAGTATCGCAACCTATCAATACACTCCGACAAACATAAACCTTGAATATGTGGGAACGACTGGACCGTCTTTTGTGACCACGGCTATTCGAGAACACGTCTCTGACTTACCCAAAGGAATGATTGACCAACTCTATCGTCGCGGTTCTGGTATCGGTTCAGTGGGAGAAGTGGTGTATCCACATTTCCCTGATCACCAATCGATTGTAAGACGTGAGACGCAAGGTGTGATCGGCGATAGCCTAGTTATTCCTGGCCATACTGGAGAAGGGAGTGCCTTGGCTTTGTATGTAGGATTTTTAACCGAAACTCCTCCGACAACCTTGGAGCGAAAGCGCTGGCCTTTAATAACCTGTCATCTTGCCGCCGGGCTTCGTCTTCGCTCGATTGCGCGGTCATTCTCATTGGATTCGGCAGCAATAGAGGCCATATTTGATCCGGCTGGTAAGGTGTACGACCTTCGTCATACTACGAAAGAGCATTCGGTTCGAGACAGACTTCGCGCGATTGTGCGAAAACTTGACTGTGTACGGACTCGAGCTGAAAGAAATAATCCTGACGAGACTCTACAGAAGTGGGAAGGGCTTGTGGATGGGCGTTGGTCACTCGTTGATTGCTTCGACACTGATGGTCGGCGTTTTGTTGTGGCGATTAAAAACGATCCTGCTCACCCTGATCCACGAGGACTGACCCGACGTGAACGGCAAGTTGCAGAATTTATTGGGCTTGGTCAATCGACAAAAGAGATTAGCTATACGCTCGGTGTCTCTCATTCTGCAGTGACGAACTGTACGGCACGTGCATTAACCAAACTTGGCCTCACATCTTTAGTCGACCTGGCCGCGTTCTTCTCGCCAGGCGGTGTACGGACCAGACTTGCAGAAATTTCTCTGAGAGGGGAGCAATTGCTCGTTGGTGCCTATCCGTTGATCAATGAAGACCACGTTAAAGGATTAACTGAAGCAGAACGTGAAGTTCTCGCTCATTTGATTGCAGGGTCTACGAATAATGATATTGCGCAACGTCGACAGACAACTGAGAATACCGTGGCGAATCAAGTCAAAGCAATTTTTCGCAAACTTGAGGTAAGTTCTCGTAGTGAATTAGCTACTCGGGTACAAAGTATTCTGTAGCAGAGCGCTTTCTTTTTTGCACATCACAGATGATTCCCCACCTTCCGAAAGATCGTTCTTTCACTGTTATCACAGATTGACTGATGGCAGCCCAGTGTTCTTATCACCTGTTATCCTTCTCTCTTCAATCGATGTGTGAAATTGGCTATGGATCTTGGTGAATAAGATACGTAATGATGTAACGTCGAGTTCGACATGAGAGATATTGTTGATTAGGAAATTGAACTTCATTGAGTCAGTTATCGACTTACCAGTGAAAAAGAACATCCATTCAGTTTGGCTCATTTTTATGGGTAGGGTTGTGACGCTCTATGAAGCATGCTCTAACTCGCCCAGTGTACGTCGAACTCATTAATGTTAAACCTCATATGTTGGTATTGAAATCATGCGAACGAATTCTCTTGATAGTAGGGTTGTTGAAAGAGCAAAATCTCGACTGGTATCGAATAAACCTGATGAAGGGAAGGCGATGAGAGCAAAAGTCCTAGTTGTCGATGACGATGAAGACGCTAACGTCTTGCTCCAGCAACGATTAGATATGTTGGGTTACGACTCGATTTCTGCTCATGATGGGGCGCGGGCGCTTGAGCTGATTCAGGAGGAATCCCCGGACGTCGTCCTCCTCGATCTTGAATTGCCAAGATATAGTGGGATTGAAGTGCTTCGACAGCTGAAGGATCGAGTGACACCGTCTCATGGCGGTCAAGTGGTTTCGTCGGCAGGGTACCAATTGGTTCTGCCTTTTGTCATTGTGATGACGGCGTATGGATCGGTTGACGATGCAGTAGAAGCGATGAAATGTGGGGCCTATGATTTCCTGACGAAACCGTTTGATTTTGATCACTTGGAGTTGGTGATGCAGCGGGTTCTGGAACGGACGGCATTGGTCAAAGAGGTCAAATACCTGCGACAAGAAGTGAACCATCGGTATGCCAATGTTGTTGGAAAGAGTGAGAAAATAAAAGATGTGCTGACCATGGCAGAGCAGGTCGCGTCTTCACAAGAAACGGTTTTGTTATTAGGAGAGACCGGAACGGGTAAGGATATTATGGCCCGTTCTATCCACCGTTGGAGTGCACAGAGTGAAGGGCCATTTATGGCAGTGAATTGCTCTGCATTTCCGGAGACCCTACTTGAGAATGAGTTGTTTGGGCATGAAAAAGGGGCGTTTACCGGGGCCACGGAAATGAAAGCTGGCAAGATCGAAGCGGCTGATGGTGGGACGGTTTTCCTTGATGAAATTGGTGATATGCCGATCCAACTACAAGGACGACTCTTGCGTCTACTACAAGATCAGGAATTTCATCGAGTTGGTGGGACGAAATCGATAAAAGTGAATGTTCGTTTTATTGCCGCGACGAATAAAGATTTGCAGAAAGGCATTGTGACGGGGACATTTCGTGAAGATTTATTTTTTCGTCTCAATATTCTTCCAATGACACTTCCCCCACTACGAGAGAGAATGGAAGATATTCCTGAGCTTGCGAAGTATTTTGTGATTCGACATAGTCGGCACACGAGACGACCAGAAAAGACATTAACTGACTGTGCGCTTGAAGCGATGATGCACTATCACTGGCCAGGAAATATTCGTGAATTGGAAAGTGTGCTGGCACGAGCGGTGATTTTGAGTGCGGATGATCATATCACAGAAGAAGACTTGCGATTGGAGCATGGGTCTCGCCCGGTCAAAGAACATCGTACAGAGAAGGACGGACAGGTTCCACCTCTCAAAGAATCACTCGATCGTCACAGTCGATTTCTCATCATCCAAGCGCTTACTCAAACGACTTGGAACCAAACTAAAGCTGCAGAGGTTTTAAAGATTCACCGTTCCTATCTTGTCCGTCTCATGAAACGACTAGGAATATCACCTACCGGACCGTCATAGTTTCTCCTTTTTCTCGAGAATGATTCGGTTGACCTGCTATGTACTTTTTCACCTGATTCACCAATAAAGACTTCCTAATCCCTTCAGATCTTTTCATTACCCGTGTAGTACATTCAGTCCTGATGTCTATTTGGATAGTTGCGATAGTCTTGCCATTCGACTGTCTCAATTTGAGTCATATCTTCAATGGTCGAGGTGTGACGAATTAGGGCAGGTTCCTACTAGTCATTTTTCTCTTTCCTCAATTCTTTTCTGCAATCTTAAATAAAATCAGCAAGTTCTGCTCGTATTTTCCATTTATGTTTAATGCCATAGTCGAAGGCATTCATGTTGCTTGGTCAGTCTTCAACGTTAATCACATTATTACTCACAAGGAGGTGCATCATGAAAGCTCACAGACTCATTCTTGGCCTTGTTGCCTGTGCGATGTTTGCTGGAAATGGCGTTGTGCTCGCAGAAAAATCTGAAGGCGGCCCCCAGCAGCGAAGTCATGGAAAGTTAAAGAAGGTGGATGCGGATGGTGATGGCCAAATTTCATTAGATGAATTTTTAGCGAAAGCCGAGAAACGTTTTGGGAAAATGGATGCGGATGGAGATGGTTATCTCTCGGCCGGTGAGTACAAAGAAAAACGAAAAGCGGTGCGCGCCAAAAGTCGTGAGCGGCGAGGGCGGCGTTAGTCTCAATTACTAAAGGCGCAAGTTGTTGTTGAGACTCTGTTTATCAATATGAATGCCTTGCGGCATAACCACTAAAGGAGGGAACGTTATGAAAAGGACGACGATGGTTCTCATTATGTTGGCGTTTGCGTGTAGCCTAGGAATGGGCCTTGCTCCAGCTGATGCTGGAAATTCAGTGAAGGTCATGAAAAACTTCATTAAGATTAATGGCGTGAAATATCGACGAGCTAATGCCGAGAGCGCAGATATTGGCGCTGTTGGTGAAAAGCTAACTCCAGCATTCAAGGTGCCCCGTTTTGGCAAACAATTTGGCTGGTCAAGTCGTGCCATAGATATTCAGCAAGTGACAACAGTCTCCTTGAGCTCTAATCAGCGGCATGAAGTGGGAGGGAAAGCGGCCATGCTGACAAACTCTGGTAAAGTATCAGGAGGCGTGAAAGGAGCTGGTGGAGTTTCCGCGAAGTATAAGTTGGTCAAACTTGAGTTTTCCGATAAGTTTGATGTGGTCACGGCGCTCAATAAAGATAAAAAAGCACTCGCGAAAATCAAAGCCTTGAAAAAGAAAAAAGTTCGGCTCGTGAGTGGGGTCTGGGTACTGGTTAGCGGAAAAGAGACGCAAACATCCAAGATAAAAGGAACCCTTAAAGCCAAATCGGCTAAAGGGAGTGGTGCATTTAGCCTGACCCAAAAAGGCAAGGTCAGGTTCAACTTTTCACCTGAGACCGTGATGGCGTATCAGATCGATAAATTCGAATGGGATAAAAAGAAGAAAAAGATTAAACGACTGAAGACAGATCAAGTATGGCGATAGTGGTGACTAAGTGCTTCTTGAACATACAGCCGCAGGTAGGAGCATTTGTCGTGTTTCGACGCTAATATCCATGGGCAATACCCTTACTCGAGCACTTCTTCAGATTGTTACCTCTGAACCCATCTTCAGAGAGAGTCCAATCGTGCTATTTGAAGAAGATCAAGTCGTACTAGATTCAAGTTTCTCACCACATGTAGGTTACATTCTCATTCGATACTTGTCGGATGAGAATGTAACTGCAAACTGGCGCTTTGCAAATATCCTATCTACGGCTATCTCTTCTCTCGTTTTATCCAACTGACTATTCCAACTGTCTCCGATTGAGTCATCTTTTTTTAAATGCTGCTGTGACGAAATAGGTCAGTAGAGACTCGCCGTCTCTGTTCTTCTTCTGGTCGTTCTTTAAAAATCTCTAGAAAAATTAATGCGTTTCCATCGTAAAACGTATTCGTGCGTGATGCAAAGAGATACGGCATTCATGTTGCTACTACCAAGATTATGAGAATTTTCAAAGAATATTTTTTATCCATCAGCAAGAGAAGCAGACATGACATACGTTCCTCAGCAAAACAATTTCCTTGTGTTCATGAACTGTTCTCTTGGTGATTGCGACAGACTATGCACAACTTGTTTTTATGTTCGGAAAATTAAAAAGGGTAGCATAATGAATTTTCTCGTTTGGGATAATTGGATGTTCATGGCACTCATCACACCAGCCTTGTCAGCGGTGTCCTGCATTATCGATGTGTGCTTTGTCGGTGGGCGAATCTTTCGTTTCCCTTCTGATGCTCCGGTGATTTCCGGAATATTTTGCCTTGTCCCACTCTTTGTGTTGGGTACAGAAGTTGGTGGGTGGGAAGCTGTCACATTGCCCATGATTGTTCCCGCACTCGTTGCAGGGGTGTGTTACTTCTTGCATGTGTACTTCGTGTTTCGGGCTCTGTTTACCATCAATGATGCGTCCTGTTCTGAAACCTTTAATACCCTCAGTGTGTTGTTGGTTCCCGTCTTGGTCTTTGCCGTATTAGGCGAGCGGCTCTCATCAATCTACTACGTCGCAATCAGTATAGCCCTCGGTGGGATCTTGGTCTTGATTCGCTACCATTTATCAGGCGTTCGTCGCCGAGCCGTCGTCCAGCTCAGCCTCGCTGTGATGTGCATCTCATGCACCATGGTGTTACAGGCGTGGGTGTTTGCTCATATGCCCTATTGGAATGGCGTTTTGCTTTTTACTCTCGGTAGTTGTCTGAGCACACTGGCGGTCTTGAGTGTGTGTCGTGAGCGTCGAAGTCAGATATTTGCCTTATGTTCACGTTTTGGTCTGGTGTTCCTTTTGGCAGAACTCTTGGAACTGAGTGCCATTTTGTCTTGGCAGCGTGCAACGGCGATCGGTCCATCAGTCTCATTCGTGGCCGTCGTCGAATGTAGTCTCCCGTTGTTTGTCATGGCTTTCAGTCTTGTCTTTCTTGCAATTTCTCGGCATTGGGCGGTTGTCACACCCGTCGTTCGTGAAGCCCTCAGTCTTCAGGCCTCGGCAACTCCAGTCAAGCTTGCTTCGCTGGCATTGATTCTCATCGCGATCATGATACTTCAGGTTACGGTGCCATAAATTCTGTATGTGTAAATAGGAGAAATGAGCCATGGATA
>JBMYWX010000021.1:0-21104 GCA_049607825.1 Nitrospirales bacterium | reverse complement strand
CCGCATGTGTTCCCATCAAGGTAGATGATATCACGGCTCTGAAACATTTCGTCCAAGAAAAAGAAATTGATTTGACGGTTGTTGGGCCGGAATTACCTTTGTCTCTTGGTATTGCTGATGAATTTCGTAAAGCGAAATTACGAATTTTTGGTCCGACCCGAAATGCGGCTTGTATAGAATCCAGTAAATCCTTTGCAAAAGATTTACTCGTTAGATGCAATATTCCGACACCGAAAGCCAAGACCTTTGAGCGACTCGATCAAGCGATTGCCTATATCGATACCCATGCTGTCCCTCTTGTCATAAAAGCGGATGGTTTAGCACAGGGCAAGGGAGTGGTTGTGGCAAATTCACGAGAAGAGGCAACAGAAGCCGTTACGCGAATGCTTGAGCAGAGGCAATTTGGAGATGCCGGGACACGGGTCATGATTGAGGAGTTTTTGGATGGTGAAGAGCTTACACTCATGGCCTTTGCCGATGGGCGAACGGTCATTCCAATGATTGCAGCTCAGGATCATAAGCGAGTTGGCGAAAATGATACAGGCCCCAACACAGGAGGGATGGGTGCCTATGCCCCGGCGCCGATCGCGACAGATTCGCTTCGTCAGCGTATTGTTCGAGACATTCTGTATCCAGTTGTTGAAGGGCTTTCTCGTGTAGGCAGTCCTTATTATGGAGTCCTATATGCGGGTTTGATGATTACAAAGGGAGAACCTTATGTCTTAGAGTTTAATGCACGTTTCGGTGACCCTGAAACTCAAGTAGTTCTTCCGTTACTCAAAACTGATTTAGTGGATGTTCTTGAATCTGTCGTCGAGCATCGATTAGATCAGGTATCTGTTGAGTGGCACGATGAATCAGCGGTTTGCGTGGTCCTTACCTCAGACGGGTATCCTGGCTCATATAAGTCTGGCCTCCCAATATCAGGGTTATCCAAAGTTGAGGGTACAAGGAATCTTATGGCCTTTCATGCTGGCACGGCTTTTCAAGACGATGCTGTGGTGACAAACGGTGGTCGGGTGTTGGGTCTCACCGCACGTGGTCCTGATTTACGATCTGCCAGAAGTCGTGCCTATGAGGCCGTTGATACAATCGCTTTTAAAGGACAACATTATCGCCGAGATATTGCTAGTCGAGTGATGCCAACGACGTAACGTTCTAAAGTACCCTTTGTGGCTATCGTCCTTCCCCTTCCTCAGAAGCTCAGTTCGAGCATTCTAGAATCGTCCTCAAAATGTATTCGGGAGCAGGGTGTCCTAGCTGTCGCAACTGAAAGCTCATATGCCTTGGCCGCTGGAGTCCAACATATTGCGGCCATTGAACGTATTGCGACAATGAAAGGAGATCGGCGAGCTAAACCGATTCTTTTGTTGGTCAGTTCAAGAGTCCAGGTCTTCCAAGTAGCTTCTGCTATTTCCCCAGTAGCAGATCTCTTAATGAATCGGTTTTGGCCTGGACCTTTAACGCTTATCCTTCCTGCCATCCCAGACCTTCCCCATTCGCTCACATTTGGGATGAAGACTATTGGTGTGAGACAACCCGATTGTCCTCAGCTTCTTCAGATTCTTGAGGCTACAGGTCCATTGACTGGGACAAGTGCGAATCGTTCAGGCATGGCTCCTGCCAATACATCTGAGGATGTGTTGCAAGAATTTGGGGATGACGTTGACCTTATTCTTGATAGTGGACCTTCCCCGGGTGGGCGTCCTTCGACTCTTCTAAACTTAGTTGGCGAAATACGCATCTTACGTCAGGGCCCTATCTCAGCTCACCTCATTCAAGAGGTGCTGACGCCTCTCGAACTGTACCTTCAAGATTCTACTTTTTGAAGCTCCTGCAATACTTCTGAGATCGATAACAATGGTGTTCTGAGTAAATTTCTTGACTTGTTAATATTGAAGGCTAAGTTTTTGGGGCGAATCATTCCTGATTCGGCAATGGTCGAAGGTTGAATGTTGGGAGTTGGACTGCGTTGTACAAGGCGAAGAATGGCCAATCCCAAATCCCATCGGTTCAAAGTTTCGGGTCCCGCAAGGTGTAAGATGCCATTAAAGTCAATTGTTGCGAGTTCAAGGAGGGCTTCTGCCAAATTCTTAACCCAAATAGGGGATCGTTTTTCATCGATGAAAAGTCTCACAGGTGTATGGTTGTCCAAACCTTCCAGAAGCCAACGAGTTTGATGGTCAAATGGGTTGATGCCATACATGAGTGAAGAGCGAATGATGACTGACAGTGGGCAGATGGTACGAACAATCTGTTCGGTTTCTGTCTTTGCTTTTCCGTACGGATTGAGAGGGCTCGGTCGGTCTTCTTCATGATAGGGCGCGGCTGTGCCATCAAAGACTAAGTCTGTTGAAAGATGTAAGAATTTGATCGTCTGGTCATGAGCAATTGTTGCAAGATTCAGTGCTGCGGGTATGATCGCTTCGATTTCTTCTGAGCTTTTATTTGAACAAGCTGTGTGAATAATCACATCAGGTTGGATTGAGCTGACAAGTTGCTGTACTTGGCTTTTTTCTTTCAAGTCGCATTGATGAAAGTTGGCGAAAGAAGATGGTTGCGGCAAGCTCTGAAAAAAAGTTGCATGTAAGTCCCAGGAGGTAGCCAGGCGAATAAGGTGTTGGCCTAAATATCCTGTTCCGCCCGTTATGAGGAGTCTGCGAGCCATTCTATAACTCCAATGTTATATGATAGCGATCCATGGAATTGATCTCTTGTTCAAATAGGCGTACAGGAAAAATAGGCAATGAGATCTCTTCTGTCTGCCTGCTTGTTTGAGCATCTCATTCTCTCGTACAATTCTTAATCTATCCCTGATGTCGAATAGTCCTACAAAGATTACAGAAGGAAATGTCATGATTGATTTACGAAGCGATACCGTCACCAAACCGTCTCCACCAATGCGAGAGGTTATGGCCAAGGCAGAGGTTGGTGATGACGTCTACGGAGAAGATCCGACGGTCAATCGACTTGAATGCATAGCTGCCGAACTTCTTGGCAAAGAGGCTGGGTTGTTCGTACCATCTGGGGTCATGGGGAATCAACTCTGCCTTCGTTTGCATACGAATCCGGGAGATGAAGTGATTGTCGAAAGTACATCACATCTTATACGCTATGAGGGAGGTTCAGCATCTTCCTTATCTGGCGTACAGCTGGTCTGTGTGCCGGGAGTCAGAGGGATTCTGGACGTTGAACAAGTGAGAGCCGCGGTTCGTTCTCGAGATGTGCATAATCCTCCTACCACGTTGTTATGTTTGGAACAAACGCATAATAGTGGAGGAGGTGCCGTGTATCCTTTATCAGTGATTCAGGAGGTGGCCGAGGTGGCGCGTTCTTCTCAATTAGCTCTGCATTTGGATGGAGCTCGTCTATTTAATGCTGTAACGGCCACGAGTGTGTCTGCAGCCGAGTTTGCACGTCCATTTGATACCGTGTCATTCTGTCTTTCGAAAGCATTAGGTGCTCCTGTTGGATCGCTCATAGTGTCAGACACAGCTCGAATAACTAAGCTTCGCCGGTTGCGGAAAATGTTTGGTGGCGGGATGCGTCAGATTGGTATGTTAGCAGCTGCTGGTATCTATGCTTTGGAGCAGAATATCCCACGTTTGAATGAAGATCATCAAAATGCCAAGCGATTGGCTCAGCTGTTGGAGTCTATCCCAAACGTATCGTGTAATTCTTGCGAAGTCGAAACAAACATGATTTTGTTTCATGTTGATAAGAAGGCCAGAACGACTGATGAATTGCTTTCGGAATGTCAGCGTGCTGGGGTGTTATTAAATTCGGTGGGTGATCGAAAATTCCGGGTCGTGACCCATTTGGATGTCTCGGCTTCTAATATTGAAGAAGCTGGAAGAATATTTTCCAAGGTATTGTCTTCCTAATACTTTCGTAGATTGACAGCTTCGTAGAGCCCTTCTTACAATTTGAGGTACCAAAGGTAGTTATGACATAAGGGAGTAGAGACACGTGAATAATATGCAAGCTGTATCATTTCAGCAAATCACTCAAATTTTAGAATTGACCGATCAATTAAATATTTCGCGAGAATGGGTTGAAATTCCACTTTCACCAGAAAGTCCGGGGGTGGTTAGAAAAATGGAGAATGGTAAACTTGAAGTAATTGTGGATGCTGATGTTCCGTTTGATGAGTGGTTTTCTTCCCTTGAAACAAAAATTCAAACTGTGATGAAAGAAGATGGCAGCGATGGCGGTTCGTGATCGTGATTGGCCAGGCTATACGAGTTGGTACTGTTGCCAAGAATGTGGTCGTCTTTGGACTTTTCAAGGGGGAGATGTGGTGGCACTTGATCCAAGTTGTGCCTTAGGTCCTGCACAAGTGGGAGATGGTGTTCCCTGTCGGACATGTACGATATGTGATGGAACTTGTCACGCCCCAGCCGCAGAAATTTGACGACATCCCAAAGATACAAGCGAATTTACAAAACTCGAGTCGTCTGCAATGAGGCAATATTCGACTATCTTTCTAGTTAGCTAATGCTACAGCCTTTCCCTTCATATCTGTTTCGCCTTCTTTTTCCTGTGTTTTTTCCACTGCCCATTCTTGAGGGGTAATCGTCAGGAGATGCCCTTTGAGGGTATAAAATTCTCCTTCTGGTATTTCTATTTGATCATCCCCTTTCATATGTAGATCGAGAACAGACTTACCCGATTCAGTTTTTCTAACGAGAAAACGTCCTTCGCTTTTCACAATCTCATAGGCAGCCTGTTCATTTATTACAAATGAGCTACCTTCTAACTTAGCATGAAGCTTTCCTACAGAATCAAAGATTGCAAAGTTTACACGAATAGGTCCGCCAGGCTTTCGCGAGACCAACTCAATTTGGGGTAGACCTTCAATTTCTATCGTTCCATCCGAGTTTCGATACCAATGTGGTCCAACTTTCACGTCCATATTCTCCGGCTCCCTTCTTCTTTATTGTCCATTATTATGATGTGTATGAAATAAATTGTTCAATTGTTGATATTTAAATTAAGATGGCATCGATAGACCAGCATATTGGTTTCTAGCCCTTTTTGATGCGATTCAGTATTAAGGCTATACAGCCACCAAGGAGTCCTCCTCCCAGGATAGGAGGAACTAATTCCACTAATTTGGCATCCCAGATAGGTTCCTGCGCCACCATGAGGTCACGCATGCCTCCTTGTATCATAATGACAGCTAATGCCATCATAGCACCAACTAGAAACCACCAGCGGAAAATTTTAAAAGACTGCATGCGTAGAGCCTGTCTTAATATGAGACGAATCTATTGCGTTTCCTAAGAGTATGGCCAGGTTTTAAGATTCTTTTCATTGATCTGCAGCACTTCTCTCTTACTGCCATCTGTGCCAGATTAACTAATACTTCGTAGTCGTTTACCTCGGTATTGGAAATTGAATTGGCAATAGGCCACCTGTGGGGTAGATTAATCTGGCTCTAATATAGCGCTCCTACAATTGTTGTGATCATTAATTTAGCTAAGGTTCAAAGTCTGCCTAGACCGTAATAGGGCGATCAAATGTGCGATATTGTATAGCTTCTGCCACATGCGCTGGTGCAATGGACTCAGATTCAGCCAAATCCGCAATCGTTCGTGCAACACGGAGGATTCGCCCATAGGCTCGTGCCGAAAGCCCAAGTTTAGAAACAGCTCGTTCTAACAGGTTCCGGCCTGTTGGATCAATCTTACAGTATTTTTGTAAATGGCGAGGTTTTAATTGTGCATTACTGAATAAGTGGTCTTCACGATATCGTTGTGTTTGACGTTTCCTGGCAGCAGAAACACGCTCACGGATGCTGGCGGATGTTTCTCCAGTTCCATTTTTTGATAAATTACTGACTGGAACGGCAGGTACATCTAGATGTATATCTAGCCTATCGCGCAAGGGGCCGGAGAGCCTCGATCTATATCTGCGAATTTGATAGGGCGTACAGAGACATTCATGAGTTCGGTCTCCCAGATAGCCGCATGGACATGGGTTCATTGCAGCAATAAGCATCATGTGGGCTGGGTAGGTGAGTGTTGCATTGACTCGTGTCAAGGTGACGGTCCCATTTTCCAAGGGTTGTCGAAGTCCGTCTAATACCGAGCGCTTAAATTCTAGCACCTCATCCAAAAATAGTACGCCATGATGAGCTAAGGAGACTTCACCTGGACGAGGAATTGTCCCGCCACCTATGAGTCCGGCATCAGAAATATTGTGGTGAGGAGCCCGGAAAGGGCGAGTGGTAATAAGTGGATGGCCAGAAGACAACGTCCCCGCTACACTATGTACTTGACTTGACTCAAGCCGTTCCTGCAATTCCATCGGAGCCAGAATCCCTGGCAGTCGTTGAGCCAGCATTGTTTTTCCAGATCCTGGTGGCCCAACCATTAAAATATTATGTCCCCCGGCAGCCGCAACTTCAAGCGCTCGTTTTGCATGGAGTTGCCCCTTCACATCTGCGAAATCATCATCCAATAATGATCTAGAAAAGCATGGCTCGGATGAATCAGCCTTCATTGGTGTAAGTGGCAGAGTGCCGTTTAAGAACTCAACGACTTCGGGCAATGTGTGCACACCATACACCGTCACATCTTCGATTACGGCAGCTTCCTGAGCGTTTGCGAGAGGAAGAATCAATGGATAGGTTTTGCGACAGGCTAATCCGATTGAAAGTGCACCTGAAACAGATTTAATTCGACCATCGAGAGAAAGTTCACCGACGAAGACATAGGACTCAACTGTCTTAGGGGAAAGAATACCTTCTGCGACTAGCATAGCAATGGCAATACCCAGCTCAAGTCCTGAACCCTCTTTTTTAATACCTGCTGGTGCTAAGTTGACAGTGATTTTCTTGGGAGGAAATTTAAATCCGGTGTTCTTCAGTGCGGCTCTTACGCGATCACGACTCTCGCGTACAGTGGCATCTGGTAATCCCACAATTGAGAATTGAGGTAACCCGCCACCGATATCGACTTCAACATCAATCAAGTGAGCCTCTAACCCCCATAACCCAGCGCTCAAAACTTTGGCAAGCACAGAATGTCCCTTTAATCTCTCAACCTTAACAATATCGAGTTAACAAGGGTCGATTATAAGAGTGTGTTTCTGTCCTTTTCAATGAACATACTAGCTACTTACGTACTTGACCTCCCCTTCTTTTGAGGGGGAACGCTTAGGATCATAGTGCAGACATGATATTTATGCAGGGAAAGCTAAAATAGGGGGTTTTCATAAGACAGGTATTGGATGAAAAATTGGGAAGTGTTTTGGTGAATTGTATGGGGAGGGTTGTTGTGGTTTTTTTGTGGGAATTCGGGATAATCCCTATCATGACATCTGGTTGTGCCGGATTTGTGAAGAAGATTGTGACTTGCCGTAGTTAGATCATGACCATGATCAACATTGAGGATTTTTTTATCTGTGCTGGAGGATGCGTGCTGTTCTCTAAATAGAATAGTGGGTATATCTGTTCTCTTGTCATGCAGGTGGCAACGGAACATGGGAGAAAATGATAGTAACTCTAAAAACCTATATGGCTGGTTTTCCTACCATGTTATTGATGTCATTTAATAAGAAGGCATTTTTTAGTGATAGAAGTAAGATGCTTGCAGTTATGTAAGGATGGCTTGTTCAGAACGTTGATATATTGTAAGAAACGAATGGAATCTCCTGCATCAGGTTTTGATTATTGTTAATACTAGATAAATGTCATTATGCGATGTGTGAATATCGAACCTTAGGTATATCGGGAATAGGTGCTCTTTCGAGGTCGTGCTTTTATCGTCACACCTAGTATGAGTCCGATGAGTACGAGAGCGCCTCCATACAGCAACCACTCGCGTTGGACATTGTCTTCTAGTTGCTTGACGGTGGAGGATAATTTCCCTACTTCGTTTCGCAAGTTTTCGTTCTGCTGAGAGAGCTCGATATTGCGAGTATGTTCCCTAATTGGATCAGCGGATACACGCTTGAGCTCCTGAAGCTCTGTGTTCAGGGACTGAGTCTTAGAATTGAGTATCGCATTATTTTCCTTAGCTTCTTTGTACAGAGATTGAATTTCCGTATGAGCTTTTCGTTCTTTGTTAATTTTGGTTTTGAGGTTTTGTAGACGTCTCTCTGCTGTTGCCAACTTAGTGCGTGCAATGGGTTCATTAACA
Source organism: Nitrospirales bacterium (assembly GCA_049607825.1). Lineage (GTDB taxonomy): Bacteria > Nitrospirota > Nitrospiria > Nitrospirales > UBA8639 > JAGQKC01. Next base: position 12,957 of record JBMYWX010000021.1, on the reverse strand, counting down.
AGGTACTGGGTCCGTATCCAGCCTTCCGTCCCGCCATCGGTTCGAACTTGAGTGAATATTTTCTCCTCGTCTGTTGCAAGAATTGTTAAGTGAGTTCCGCTCGGTAGGCCTCTGTGAATGATGCGATGAGCCGTAGAAGGTCCGCTGCGTAGAGGCACTTTCAGTTCGTCAGAGATGTAATTGACATCTCCGATTGCAGACAGTGTCTGTGTGGGTAAGATCAGACTGGGCAACGCTAACAAGACGAGACAGATCAAGAGTTTCAAAGTGACTAGCCTCCTTGTTGTGTCAGCACATACGAAGATAAAGAGATTTCTTGGTGTGAACGTACCGCACTGAGTTCCACGTGATATAGAACAAATTAGGATATTTGTATTAGTAAAATAAGTAGCAAAGGAGTCGTGGTGTGTCAATGACTTCATCTATCAGCAAATATTCGTAGCGCCCTGTGAGGAGACTCTCAAGTTTTCTTATCTGTTTATGTTAGGGGCAACTCTGATCTGTGCGAATAGATTAAAGTGTTGCATTCATTTGCTAATCATTGTACGTTATTCGTATCCTTCTTGCGAGAATAGATCTTTTCACAAATGTAGAGGCGTTATTTGGGAGATGATGGAACTCAATCTTCTAGAACGTTTCCATTTAGTGCTTTTCTGAGCAGCCTTACTTCTACTATCAATGAAGTCAATGGCCTTATCTCTTTCGCAAATTCCTCTTTTATCTTGGTTTCTTCGCGCTTGGAAAGGTAGCGTTCGATTTCGGCATACCGTCCTGTTATCGAGCATGATTCTTGTGCTGATGGGGCTGATTTCCGGGATGATGGTGAGTGAACATCAAGCGACTCTTCAACAGGCCACTAAAGAAAAAGGTGTGGCCTTTACCACTGGGTTAGCGTTGGGAGGGTGGGCAGCCATCAAGAATAATTTATTTCTTATTCAAGAAACCTTAATGTCCTATCCCAAAGACTCAGATGTTCGAAGTATTGAGATTATTGACCCTGATAATTTGGTGGTGGCAGCACAGATTCCGGATCGAATTGGTGTTGTCCTTGATGATCCTCTCTGGCTGCAAATGAAATCTCAACAGGCCATGGTCTTTGAATATTCTGTGAGTCACGATGGAGAGTATCTGCTCATTATGGTGACTCCGCTTGTATTGAAGGGGCGTACTGAAGCTTGGATTCGTGTGAGTTTTTCATTATCGCGTCTCTATCGTGAGCAAGCACAGTTAATTTTTCGCATGGCTGTGATCACTCTGTTTCTTATTGTGATTGGAATACTCGGTCTTTATTGGTCGCAAGAGCAACAATCATTGTTTCTTCGAACCCTCATACGTCGGCTATTGGAGACTCGTGAAACGTTAGGTGGCACTCTAGGAGGAAAGTCATTGCAAGGCCAGGGTTCTCATTTCGTCAAGAGTCCGGAGTTCTCACGTCGAGGAGATGTTGAACGATTGGAAGAGTCAGTGACAAAAATAATTAACCTCCTCAATGACCAATCTCAAGCGCTTCGTGATTCAACACTGTTGTTGGAAAAGAGAGTCATGGAGCGAACCCATGCTATGCAAGAGTCTTCGGTTGCCTTAGCACAGGAAGTTCAGGGACGGCGTTTGGCTCAAGAAACACTTGAAAAAGTCCATCGCCAGAACCGTCTTATCCTTGAGTCGGTGGGAGAAGGGATCTATGGGGTCGATCTTGACGGTAGGGTGACTTTTGTAAATCCTGCTGGCGCAGAGATGCTAGGTTTTCATGTAGAAGGTCTATTGGGTCAGATCATGCATGACTATATTCATCATACTCGATCGGATGGTGGTATCTATGGAATATCAGATTGTCGACTTCATGGTGATATCCAGAAAGGCATGTCTCGTCATTCGGGTATTGAGACATTCTGGCGAAACGATGGCACATACTTTCCAGTCGAATATGTTCGTACTCCGATCTATGAACATGGTGAGGTTGTGGGGACCGTGATTAGTTTTAATGATATAACGCAACGCCAAAAAGCAGAAAGTATCATTCAAGAAAACGAACGTCGGATTCGTCAATCACAGAAAATGGAAGCCATCGGAACGTTGGCTGGAGGAATAGCCCACGACTTCAATAATATTTTAATGGCGATATCAGGATACTGTGAATTGATTAAATTTAAACTACCTCCAAATGAAAAGGTTCAATGGTACATTGATCAAGTGATGGCTTCTAGTTTTCGTGCAAAGGAATTGGTGAACCAAATTCTCATGTTTAGTCGTCAGCGTGAACATCAACAGGATCCGATTCCTTTACGGGTTGTAATCCAAGAGGTGTTGTCGTTACTCAAGGCAACTCTGCCATCTACAATTCTCATTCATGACGACTTTTCCCATGAAGATGGGATTGCCTTAGTCGATCATACCCAGTTTCACCAAGTGTTCATGAATCTTTGTGCTAATGCCGAACATGCGATGCGAGGCATCCAAGGCCACATCACGATCTCACTGGGAAGCATCGTGCTAAAGCCTCATGTGATTGAGAGGTATGGAGGGCTTTCTCCTGGTCAATATCTACGATTAACCGTCTCCGATACTGGACCTGGAATTCCTCAAGAGATTATCTCTCGAATCTTTGATCCATTTTTCACTACAAAAGAAGTAGGGGAAGGGACGGGAATGGGGTTGTCTGTGGTTCATGGGATTATCGCTAGTCATAACGGCACCATTACCGTTGAGAGCCCAGTGGGGGAGGGGACCACCTTCATCATTTTGCTCCCACAAATTACAGATGTGTCATTGGCAAAATCGGAAGTGCATTATGACGCAGCGCTCATGGGTTCAGGCCATGTTCTCTTTGTGGATGATGAAGAGTCATTGTCTCTCTTGGGTGAAGAGATGTTACATCATCTTGGTTATCAGGTTACGACATATACCAATCCTCTTAAGGCCTTGGAGCATTTTCGAAGCGATCCCAATCAGTTTGATGCAGTGCTGTCAGATCAAACGATGCCCAATTTGACTGGGGAAGTCTTTGTGCAAGAGCTATTACGCATACGCCCAGAGATTCCTATACTTATTTATACGGGTTTTAGTCACACGTTTTCTCCAGAGAAAGCACATGCGTTAGGTGTCCGTCATGTGTTAATGAAGCCCGTCAATATTCCAGAACTCGCTCGAGTGCTACATGACGTGTTGCATGATTCTCGCGAGGAGAGAAATGAACATAAGGTTTGATGAGTTGGGTTTCTTTTTCGTTGTGCCTGCGAGAGCCATGGTGCCTTGTGAGTAAGGTCAGATGTGCAGTGGTGTCTTTAGGTGGCGCTCTACTGATTTTGATGTTTGTTCAAGTGGTTGCCGTTTCTTTTAGTGTTCCATCCAAGGCCTATGCCATCCCGGCTTTTGCGAGAAAATATGCAGTGAATTGTCATGTGTGTCACACCAGGTGGCCAAGGCTGAATCCATTTGGTGAACAATTCTTAGAAAATGGTTATCAACTTCCCGGTACCGAAGACGGTGGTTTGGTTGGGAAAGCACGATATGGGGATTTGACGCTTGATCAGGTCTCTCATTATTTCGCAGTACTCTTTGCAGGAAGTGCTATTGAGTCTGTAGAGCTAGCGAAACGTCCTTCTGGTGTAAGTTCTGAAGACAAGACGGAGTTCACCTTTCCCGGTCTTCTTCGAATCTACACGGCCGGAACACTATCAAAAAATATTGGTTTTTTGCCACGATTGAGTCTCTGCAAGGAGTCGATGATGACATTGATCTTGAACGAGGGTACGTGACGATTAACAATCTTGGGGGGCGTAATTGGGGACATCTCCGAATAGGGCGATTTGATCCCTCTGCGTATTTCTCTCTTCCTACTTCTCGACCGACATTTGTTCCTATTGGGCCTGAACTTGCTCCTCCGTTTACTCAGTTTTCTGTGCCAACCATTAATCGAATTGGGATTTTCCCCAGTGCTTTTTCGGCAAAATTTTCTGGTCTTTTTGAGCGAAATGGGACAGCGATCCTCCCTTTTACCAGCTCACTCTTCAATTCGGGCCATGAGGTGGGAATAGATATTCACGGACGACCTTTTGGTGATTGGTTTCTCTATCAGATTGGTGTCCTCAATGGGGCAAATGAGCGATTCGGCGATTCGAATAATGCCAAGGATTGGTATGTTCTGGTTCGTCTCGACCATGGGGACTCTGATTATTTTTCCGCTAATCTGTCAGGATTCGCCTATTTTGGAGATGAAAATGCGTTGGTTTCACCACTTTTTCCCGCTGTTAACTGGAGTCGATATGGAATTGGTGCTCGAGTTCGTTATCGATGGCTGGAAATGCTCGGGGCTTTTACATACGATCGGATTACAAATGTGCCTGTGGCACTGTCTTCAACTTTTGACGAAACGGCCAGTGGATTAACAGTAGAAGTGCATGTCATTTTGACTGACCGACTGGTGACCTCCATCCGGTATAACCATCTTGATGCTGGTGGTATTCTTGCAGCTCGCAAGAGCCTTTCGGTGTTAGGGGTTCAAGCTCAATATTATCTCCGCTCGAATATTGCGTTTTTTGTTCGAGACGAGGTGAATGTTCGAGCTTCGGAGGGAGGCAGCAGCCCTGAGCGAAACTTCCGAAATTTGTTGATGGCCGGCGTAAGTTCAGCCTTTTAATCTATGATATACCGTTCAATTGTCACCATGTTAGTCTTTGCGTTGGGAAGTTCCGTAGTTATAGTAGGGGCGAGCCAATCTTTGCTCTCAATTGATATTGAGCAGGGGCGAGTGGTCTATGAGGAATCTTGCAAGGTCTGTCATGGGAAAGCTGGCGAAGGTGACGGTCCTGCGGGCTACTATAATGGGGCTTACTCGGGGCCGCGTCCACGAAATTTTACTATAGGAAACTTTACGTTTCGGTCGACGCCTACCGGAGAATTGCCACTAGACGATGATATGTATCGAGTAGTTCGTAGGGGGATTCCTGGATACATGCCTTCTTTTGCAGGACTTGAAGATGCTGCCATTCGAAATGTTGTCGCGTATCTGAAAATGTTCATCCCCGATTACCCTGTACAAGGGGCTGTCGCGATGACACTTCCCCGGATGAACATACCGTCCACGTCCACAAGCCTTAAAAAAGGACGGGCTGTATACATGCGCTTTGGATGTGATAGTTGCCATGGTGATATGGGAGATGGTGAAGGAAAGGTTTCGATTGATGGTGGGCTCCGAGATTCCTCTGGACTTCCTATACGGGCTGCAGATCTCACGAATCGTGCAGGGCTCAAGTATGGGAGGACCGCTGAAGATATTATTCGAACATTGTTCACTGGTTTAGACGGGACTCCCATGCCGTCGTATGCGAGTCAATTTACGACACAATTAGAAGACGCAAGGCATCTTGCAAATTATATCCATTCGTTATCCTCAGGACACTGAGTGGTGAGCTATTATGGGTCTCAGAATTACACTCTGATGTCTTGGGGCGCAAATATTATAGGCCTATAGATAAGAATCCATGATGATAGTGAGATGCATGAGCTTAGTGTGTTCTGTCGTTTCTTTCTTTTTGATCGTGCCGAATGTGAGTTCGGCATTGCAGGGTAGTGGTATGTTGACGGGCCATGTCTCATTTCATGGCGTTGTTCGTCCAGGGGAAACCTTAGAAGTAAAGGAAAATCAGGATGTGTGTGGTGAGTCCGTCGTTCGCCATAAAGTGAGTGTCGATTCAATAAATCATGGTCTTCAATTTGCCATTGTTAGTCTCGCATCCATGGGCACTCCATTAGCGCGGTCTGCTATGCCACAAACTCTTGTCATGAATGAGCAATGTAATTTTTCGCCGCGAATTTCTGCTGCACAATCGCTCGATAACATAGAAATTCATAATCAAGATCCCATTCTTCATAATACCCACATTACCATTAATCAACGGACATTCTTAAATGTCGCTCAACTTCCTGGATCACGCCCAATTGTCAAAACCATTAAACAGTCTGGGTTACACCAGATTCTTTGTGATAAGCACAAATTTATGTCTGGAGTACTCATGGTGTTCGATCACCCGTACTTTCGTGTAACCAATGATAAGGGTGAATTTAGTATGAAAGGGATTCCGCCAGGTCAATATGTTGTAAGGGTGTGGCATGAAACACTTGGGATCCTTTCACAGCAGGTTACGATTCTTTCCGAAAAGACTGTGATGCTACAGTTTGATTACAAGTAAGAGTATCGCATCTTCAGATCCGCACCCTACATTTCTAAAATTGCCTTTCTTATGATGAGTTGTTGAATGGATTTGTTGTCTCCCCTCATTCTCATGTGTTCATTAGTTTCAGATACTCAGCTTGTCTCTGCATTAGCCACGGTTGCGAGCGAACGACAGGTCTACTATGTACGAAACAAAGGAGAGTGGAAGGGAACTAGCTATCTTTCAAAAAAACAAGTGAAGGTTGCCATTGGGCGTGCTTCTACCCAAGTATTTGTTGGTCCCTTAGGCGTCCCACTTGCCATCACAAAGGAGGGACGCTATTCAATAGATCAAGTGCTTGATTCCTGCCGAAATGTAGCGATAGGCACTGAGTACCTGAAGGTGTTTTTAGAGGATTGTGAAACAAGTGGAGAAGCCAATCCTCGTCGTTGTGGAGTTAAATTGTATGCGCAATGGATTGGTCAACAACCCGATCTTTTCTACCAACAAGTTATTAAAGCTGATTTTAGGAAAAAGTCTCCCACCGATAAGGCGTTGGCAGGTCGTTCCTCTGGCGCCTGGACACCGCATGAGCCAAAATCGATAGAACTCCCTAACCCATTCGATATTCCTCAACCGACATTGCCCAAGTCACCAACTCCTCCGTCATTCCGCAAAACACAGTAACGATTTTCAGCGAATCTGTAGGCTATTTTTAGGGCACTACATGTCCGTGGAGGAGATTGAGGTGAACAGTTTTCGTTGCTTTCATGCTGTCTTTTTTAAGCGTAGACTTTAATGTCACATACAACCGTCAAGTGTCCAACGCATATTTTTTTCATTCAATTTTCTGTCTTCTTACGAATTAGTGTGTTTGGAGTATTGTTATTAATCAAGATTTGGAATCTGTATGCGTGATGCCAATACCAGTCCAACCGTTCACAGTGTGTTGACAAAGGGCCTGTATGTCCATAGACGAGGCATAGATTCACACATCTTCCTATAACCCATGGTCGGATGATCAGGGTATTGCTATTTGAACTGTGTGACTGTGTATGCTCATAATTCGTGAGGAGGCTAGTCGATGTCCATGGTGCTTAATATTCAAAGGTACTTACAGCATTTGAGGAAGTATTGGCTCATTGGCCAAGCCGTGTTGCTCTTGATTGTGGTGCGGATGATGATTTCTTGGGTGTGTCTCCCTTCGATGCTTGAGTGCCTGGATGTCATTAACATCTCAAATGTCAAGAAAATGGATAGTCTAACTGAGGTGTCCTATTACACGGACCGATTGTTGTCAATATATCCAGTGAATGAGAGAGGTAATTGTCTTCCTCGGTCGCTTGTTCTGTATGTATTTGCAAAACGATTTGGATTTCCAGTTCAGTTTCATTGTGGTGTTCAATGGGTTCAGCATGAACTCATAGGACATGCGTGGTTAACGTTAGATGGAGAGGCCTTTTGTGAACCGACTCGCCAATGGGAACATTTTGATGTGACCTATTCTTTTCCACAGTCGTCTCCTTCAAATCACAGTGATCAGACTAAAATGAGTAGACGCGCAAAAGTAACTTCATGCGTTTCCTAGAAATGTTTAGATCATGAATACAATACGAAATCGAGCATACACTCTCTTCTCAAGCTTCCGTCAGGCACTCGGTTTTGTCTGGACAAGTAGTCCACGTTGGACTTTGGCCAACATTGTTCTTCTCTTGATTCAGGGGCTTTTGCCACTCGTCACCCTTTATCTTATTAAGTTGCTTGTCGATGAGATTTCCGCTGGGCTCCTACAGCCGGAATCTGGAGTATCTCTAGACGGTATCGTGTATTTAATGATGTGGATGGGTGGAATTGCACTGATAAGTGCATTTTGTAGCACGGTAGCTGGTCTTGTGACGCGTGGTCAGGCTCAAATTGTCACAGACTATATGCATGGGATCTTGCATAAGAAGTCGGTAGAAGTAGATCTCGAATATTATGAAAACTCTCGATATTACGATACGCTTCATCGGGCGCAACAAGAAGCCCCTCATCGTCCAACGGCCATTCTAAATTCTCTGCTCCAAGTCGGGCAAAATGGTGTGTCCTTAGTGGCCATGGCTGGTTTGCTCTGGTGGTTTCATTGGGCAGTGCTTCCCATTCTCCTGCTTGTGGCTATTCCAGAGCTTTTGGTGCGTTTGCGTTATGCAAATAAATTCTTTTCTTGGCAACGAGAGCGAACCCCATTTGAACGAAAAGCTTGGTATCTCAATTGGATGCTGACTCGGGATACGCATGCAAAGGAGGTGCGCCTTTTCGATTTAGGTCCTCGATTTCGACAATGGTTTTTAGATATTCGTAGTACACTTCGCCATGAGCGGTTAAACTTAGAGAAGCAACAAGCCTTAGCCATATTAGGAGCCCAAGCTGTAGCTACAATTGGAGTTTTTGGTGTGTATTTTTTTGTCGCCTATCGTACGGTCCATGGATTTCTGACCATTGGCGATCTTGTTATGTATTTCCAAGCCATTCAGCGGGGAGCAGGGTTTCTCCAAACCTTCGGAAGCAGTCTTTCGCGTTTATATGAGAGCAACTTATTTTTAACCAACTTGGATGAATTTCTTCGTGTAAAGTCACGGATTGCGATTCCCGTCACTCCCCGATCAGTCCCACGACCTCTTGAAACGGGCTTGGTTTTTGATCATGTGACATTTCAATATCCAGAAGCAGAACGGGTCGCAATTAATGATATGTCTTTTGTCATACGTCCAGGTGAACATATTGCGTTAGTGGGGGCCAATGGGGCTGGAAAAACCACATTAGTCAAGTTGCTCAGTCGTTTATATGATCCGACCTTTGGACGTATTTTTCTAGACGGCGTGGACATTCGGGAATATGCCGTTTCAGATATTCGTCAAGAAGTCAGTGTAATTTTTCAAGATTTCACGAAATACTTTATGACGGCTAAAGAAAACATTGGACTTGGAATGAAGAATCCTCCTGACTTGGCCACAGTAATGACTGCGGCTAAGCAGTCTGGAGCCGATAATGTTATTCGCCGATTACCACAAGGATATGACTCTATGTTGGGGAAATGGTTTGATGGTGGACAAGAACTCAGTATAGGTGAATGGCAGAAGGTGGCACTTGCACGAGCTTTTCTCCGCGATTCTCAAATATTGATACTTGACGAACCCACTAGTGCGATGGATGCGAAAGCTGAAGCAGATTTATTTGAGCGGTTTCATGAACTTGCACGAGGGCGGATGGCCATCTTAATCAGCCACCGGCTATCCACTGTCAAAATGGCTGATCGCATCTATGTTGTAGATCAAGGTCGAATCGTCGAATGTGGAACACATGATGACCTTGTGTTGCGAAAAGGTACCTATGCTGATTTATTTGAGACTCAAGCACAGTATTACAAGTAATTATTCCTTCTTCTGTTAATTTTCTTACCACTTCCTTCAGTCTTTCCCCTACATATTCCTTAAGGAAGTTCTTTCTTTAGACGAAGAGTTATAAAGAGGATTTGCCTTTTTGCTTCAATTAGTTGAAGAGGGCATACATATGCATTAATGAACCAACGTTCAATTTGAGTTCGATCATGAGTCATCTAGATAGCGAGCAGAACGATTCACGGTGGATGACGAGAAGACGGTTTGCATGGCTGGTTGTCTCAGGGGCTGTGTTTTTCGGAGGAATGCCGGCTACTTATCTTTTGACCAAGCGACTTGACACACCTACTCCACCTCCGACGACACGAAAACTTTTAGGTGATTCGTTTAAAGGGTTGACCTCATATGAAGCCACAGTGTTACGCGACGTGGCCGCTCTTATAATTCCGACAGATGACCTTCCTGGGTCCACAGAAGCGGGTGTTGTGTATAAACTCGATCAATTGGCCGTAGCTGTTCATCGATATCGGAAACTATATCAACTTGGGGTGACGTGGCTGGATCAAAAATCCCGTGGGTTGTATGGAACGTCAAGTTTTCTTGATCTTGCACAAGAAAACCAAGTGGAAATTCTTCAACTAGCCGATCACGGTGAGATGTCATACATCGAAAAAAACCTTGAATGGATCCTGCATGGTGAGTCTCACGTGGGGAAGAGGTTTTTTGATATGGTCAAAAAACATACCTTCCAGACGTTTTATACCAGCTCAATTGGATGGCAAATCGTACAATATCAACGCCCTCCTCAATGGTCAGGACATCCAGATTATTTTCGATGCGGGTAAGTTATGGCTAAAGAACCGACTGTTGATGTCTGTATTGTTGGCTCTGGCGCGGGTGGAGCGACTGTGGCCTATGCTCTGGGAACAGCTGGATTTTCGGTGGTTGTGTTGGAAGCTGGACCCCGATACGATCCTTCGCAATATCCACTCAATACTCAAGAGTGGGAACAACATTCTTCTGCATTTCGTGTTGCGCCTCACGATCAAGCCAAACATGCCTACAGCTCAGCCGCGACAGAAGTACTAGATCCCAACTATGCTCACCTTCGTTCTTGGTCGGAAGCCAGGGGGAAATTTAACTCTACCCTATACAGGCGCGCTCCACGTATCCACCGAGTGAAAGGTGTGGGAGGGACGACCTTACATTACCAAGGAGAAGCCCATCGATTTTCACCCCATGGATTTCGTTCAAAATCTTTATTTGATTTTGGTGAAGATTGGCCCATTGGGTATGATGACCTTACTCCATACTATGAGAAAGTAGAAAATCTTCTTGGTGTTTCTGGTGACCATCGTAATCCCTTCAAGGCGTCTCGTGGCCCGTTTCCCCATCCACCGCATCAACTGAGTTGTGCAAGCCAACGCGTCAAAATGGGCTTTGATCGACTTGGGATGCATTTACTTCCGAATTCCTTAGCCATTCTTTCACAAACATATGACGGACGTCCTTCCTGTAATTACTGCAATGGATGTTCAATGGGCTGCATGATGCAAGCTAAGAGTAGTGCTGATGTCACGTTTATTCCTAAAGCTGAAGCGACCCAGCATGTGCAGGTTCGTCCTAATTCCACTGTCCATCATCTGACTCTAGACTCTCATGGAAAAGCAAACGGTGTTTTGTACTTTGATGGTAAGGGTATTGAGCATCGAATATATGCCAAGGTCGTCGTCGTGTCGGCGGGAGCACTTGAATCACCTAGGCTCTTGCTCAATTCGACTTCATCATTATTTCCTAATGGGTTAGCCAATCAGAGTGGTGTTGTGGGTCGATATTTTATGGAGACGCTTGTTCATATTACAACAGCTTTGTTCTCTGAGCCAATCCATTCGTATAAGGGCCTTCAAATTGATAGTCGTGCTTGGGATTACAATGAGCCGCGTAAGGAACAGAGTTTTCGAGGGGGGGTGGTATTTGGAGTGTCGGCTTTTGATATGCTCGGTCCACTGACTTATGCCAAGAAGGTTGCACCTGGGTGGGGAAAGAGCCACAAAGACTTTATGAGACGAAGTTTTGGTCATGCAACGAATGTCTTTGCAATATGCGAGCATCATCCAAGTTACGAAAATCATGTGACCCTAGATAATGACAAAAAAGATTTTTATGGAATTCCAGTTGCGAGACTGTCAACGCGACTCAGACAGAATGATTTAGAGGCGTTGTCATTTGCGGCACAGACAAATCGTGCCGTTCTCGAATCTGCAGGGGCAGAAAAAATTATGGGAGAGCAAGGCTCCTATGATCTCAGCATGATCACCCACATGAGCGGGACCTGTCGAATGGGTGTGGATGCACAGAAATCTGTCGTGAATTCATATTGTCAAACCCACGATGTCCCAAATCTTTTTGTGATCGATAGTAGTTGTTTTGTGTCTGAAGGGGGCGGCGACAGTCCCTCTTTGACAATTCAAGCTCTAGCTCTTCGGGCATCAGAGTACCTTATAGAAGAGGTCAAGCGAGGTAATCTATCTTAAGCACTCCCTCCTGCTAGTTGTGTGTGATCTAAACACATTCCTTTAGTTCTACCTTAGGCGTTTTTCCTCCAGCATGTTTCTCTTTTGATATTTCCCATCTCAGATTTTCTTTTTGAATCCTGCTTACTACGGCGAATGGTATGTGTCGCTATCGAAGAGCATGGCAAGCAAGGGTCTTTGAAAAGTGATGTATGTGTGGGTCTAAAAACAGCTCAAAACTTCCAAGAATTTATTGAAATATTGTGTCTTTCCCCTTCATTTGGGGAATGAAGAAATAGCTTGAATTCTGGGTATGCTCGTTGGTGAAAGAGAGGCCATTCAGGGGACTGGCCATAATGAAAGAGTTGCTGGATCAAACCTGAGGGAGACACGATTTATGCTAAATGATCTCAATATTTCAATGAAAGAAACCTCGAGCAACATCCAAAGTCATGTGCCTATTGATCTAGACAGTATACGGATCATGCCAAATGCAGATGTGCATTGTACGGTACTCGAAGGGGAAGCGGTCTTATTACATCTCAAAAATGGTCATTATTACACGTTGAATCAAGTTGGGACGACAGCATGGGAGCAGTTAGCTGGAAAGTCAACCTTGAAAGAGGTTCATCAGGTGATTTGTTCTCGCTTTGATGTGAGTGCAGATCAGGCCATGAAAGATCTGATGGCTCTTGTCAATCATCTTAGTGAAGAAGGCCTAATCCAACAAGAAAGGGGGTGAGCACATGGACATGTCGAAAAAAGCAGCCTACACCGAGCCGACGCTCGTGAAGCATGAGCCTTTGCGGAATATTACCGCTGGTGGGACGATGTATGGTAGCCAGAGTACTCGCATCATTATCAGAGAAGGGTAATTCCCTTGGAAAATTCTGTATGTGGGAGAGGCTTCTATTG
>JBMYWX010000020.1:0-21912 GCA_049607825.1 Nitrospirales bacterium | reverse complement strand
TTCCCGTGAAGTGGGGAGACCTGTGTCTGTCCAGGATCCTACGACGAAGAGATTTGGAATTGGGCTTGTTTGAAGGGGACGGTACGTTGAGCTATTTGGTTTACAGGACAATAAGGTGTGGGGGGGGCGGAAAATTTGAGCTGGAGGTACTCTGTTGATGTCTTTATTGAAGGGAAATGGCAAATTGGAAAGGAGTGCCGAAACGATCTCCTGGTCTGGTTTTTCCAGAAGTTGTTGATTGTCTAAGGCTACGCCAGAGATGAACGTTGTGCTTGTCGACTGAGTGTCGTGAGGCAAAATGGTCATCCATTGAAACATGTTGGCAGATAGTAACAATCTTGGACGTCCAGTAGTGTGTGGTACTTCAGTACGTACAACGAGAGCCGGAGATTCGGTTAATTGAGATAAGTTTGAAAAGTAAGAATATTTGGCCAGTAGTCGTTCAGGCAAACACGAGATAAATATTTTTCGAGGTAACGCAGAGATATAGATGTCAGCCGTCAATGTTGTTCCATCATCCAGTCTTACCCCTGATATGCCTTTTGAATCGTATTGAAAGTAGGTGGCGGTACATTTGGTTTGAACGTGTATATTGTGTGTGGCGATAAGGTGGCGCAGTGGGCTTAAGAGAAGTGTTGTCTCGTCGACATTAGGGAGAAATGTACAGTGATTTTCACGAGAGGAAAGGAAAAATTGAACGAGCATTTCCTTCAAGTCTTGCGCTGAGCTATGCATGGCCCCAGTTCCGAGAAGAAACTGGCAGAGGGGATTCCAGATATTTCGACGAGCCTCTTCAGATTGTCCCAATGAAATCATCCACGCGTCCGCATATTGGCTATTTAGGTCTTGTGGTAACGCAAGGTCTCCTTCCCATAATTGTTCTAATTTCTTGATCAATTCCCAGCGATCCGTATAAGGCATTCCTTTAAAGAGGAGGAGCCTGATCAGTATGTGCAGTGGAGATGGTAAGGGATAGGGCTTAAACTCAATTGGGCTTTGACCATTTACGAGAAATTCTAGATTGACTGAAGGATAAGATTCAAAGAGAGAATCTGTCCCTAAATCCTTAAGTAGTGCCCATGTCGCATGGTGAAACCCATGGATGACCATTGGGAAACTATTGGGATTATTACCTTCAGCATTGGTTGGTGGAAGAGATATTGTGTGTGGCTTAGCGTGAGTAAGAGGCGTGAAATGTTCTGTATCTCCAAGTCTACCTTGGTCAACGAGTGTAATATGATAGCCCAGGGATCGTAAGCGAAAGGCGGTTGTGAGGCCTGAGAGTCCCCCACCAATAATGAGAACTCTCGAGTTCACGCTTGTTGTACGGACGTGCCTAAAAGAGAGGAGCGAAGCCAGATTGTTGTCGCAATACCGAGTCGTTTCAGCGGTGGTAGACTGACACGTGGTCCAAACACTTGATAATTGCTTGCTTCAATTTTATCAAGGATTCGGCTATATACGCCACGCATGATTTCAGCAACAATCAATGTACGACGGTCTGTGAGGGGCAAGGTCTGGAGAATCTGTTGAGCGTTCGCGTAATACATACGAGCTCTCTCACATTCAAATTTCATGAATTCAATAAACTGTGGAGTGTGCTTACGGGCGATCAGATCTGATTCTAAGTAACCAAATCTGTGCAAGTCTTCCTGAGGAACATAGATCCGGTCTTGAGCTGCATCAGTGCTGACATCGCGAAGTATGTTCGTGAGTTGAAACGCGAGTCCAAGGTTCTCCGCATATGCCATGGCTTCGGGTGAACGTGTCCCAAAAACTTTCAGGCAAATGAGTCCAACAACTGAGGCCACGCGGTAGCAATAGGGATAGAGATCGTCAAAGGTGGCATATCGTTTGATTGTGAGGTCCATCTCCATGCCTACGATCAAATCTTGAAAGTAAGATTGCGGAATATCAACCTGCTTGAGGTGGTGGGCTAAGCTTATCGTAACAGGGAAGCTCGGGGTGCCCTCGTATGCTGAAGATACTTCCTTGCGCCACGCTCCCAGCTGTTCGAGAGGGTCACTCCCCATTGGTGGATCATCCACGGCGTTATCCACTTCACGACAAAATGCATAGACGGTGTACATGAGATCTCGGCGATGAGAGGGGAGAAAGAGGAAGGAGTAATAAAAATTACTTCCACTTTTCTGCGTCAGGTTTTTGCAGTATGCTTGAGCTTCTTGTGGGGACATGTTTTCCCCTTAAATGAGGTAATCCCGATGTGATGTGCGCAGTACGTGTATGGCGTGGAGGTTCAACGGCTTACCTAAGTATTGGTGAGAAGACTCATTGTATAGTTTCGTCACAGGTGACGATTTGGTCGCTGTCCCCAACATCCTACCAGGCACGTTTCAGTATTAAAAGAGAGCAGGTGAGGTGAGTGTGGTCATATTCCGGAGTGCAGAATGATGAATTCTTTAAGTTTTTCGCTTTACAGCTACGATTAAGGCTGTTGAAGTAATCACAACTTAGTGTTTCTTCTCAAGAAGTTTCCCTAAAATCCATCCTTTTTTACCGTTTGATGTGTTGACCTGGTAGACCCAGTGTTTATCAATGGCTTCACCATCGAGAATTGTTAATCGTTCTCCAGCTTTTACTTTGGGTCCTGGCTTGCTACCTGCGGGGTCATGGGTCAAGGTCATCAAGGGATGTGTTTTTGATTCATGTTGAGACAGCATGACAGCGTCACCTTCTCCAAATTGTGGGACGGGAGCAGATGTATGAGATGGAGTTTGGCTTGCTACTTGGGATTCATCTGAAGATGGCATGATATCATCGATTGTTGCCATAGGTGATGAAAGTTCTGGAAGTTTGGCTAAATCAGGTTTCATCGTCCAGTAGACCACACCAACGACTATCAATAATAAGAGAATCCATAAGAGAGGACGACGGGTGGGAGGCTTGTGCTGATTGAGATCGTCTTCTTCTAAGCCCTCATCAAACTCTAAATCTTGATCGGACTCTTGCGCAAAGAAAGTGGTCCACCCCAAGGCTGGGAGACCCACATAATCCGCATTAGCATGTTCAGTCATAATGAGAATGCTCCCGTGTAAAGAAGGTTAGAGTCGCGGGATTGCGAAAAAATCTTCCTTGAGCACCATCCTGATTTTTTGGCTAAGTGCAACTACCGATTAGATTCTTCTTACCACCACTTGTGTACCTTGTCAAACGTGTGGTGGTGTTATTCAGCTCATCAACATGTGTCACCGGGAGTGCTAGAGATGATTTTTTCTTGGTTCAGGGAGCGTGGCACCGATGAAGTTTTAGGGTTGAGATACCTACCTTCTACATTCCATCATCAATAGCTGAGTAGATAATCGTCTTGCATATCATTACAACCTGAGGCAGAATGAATCTATGAAATAATAATCTATTAGGAGAACAGGGGTGAAGTCATTCCGAGAAGAGTTGTGGTTTCAAACAGAAGAGCGACGAGACTATATCAATATTACTCCACGCATAGAAAAGGCCGTCACAAAAAGTGGCATTCGAGAGGGGATGGTCTTGGTGAATGCGATGCATATTACAGCAAGTGTCTATATTAATGACGATGAGTCGGGTTTGATACAAGACTATGATGAATTTTTAGAAAAATTAGCTCCACAAGGCGAACCGTATAGACATCATGCCACAGGAGAAGACAACGGGGATGCTCATATAAAGCGCCAAATTATGGGGAGAGAAGTGGTTGTTGCTATTACGAATGGCAAGTTAGACTTTGGCCCATGGGAACAAATTTTTTATGCTGAATTTGATGGTCGTCGGAAAAAACGCGTGCTGGTCAAAGTCATTGGTGAGTAGGGCACCTGTAATTGTAACGTGCGTAAGGCATCTGGTCTTGTGAACAAAAAGAAAGTATTTAAGTGGTTGTCAAACATGGCTGTACCGTGCCCTACGGACACCTATAATGGCGATACCTGTAAGGGGTTTCAATTTTAGGAGTAAGGATTTGCGTCAGGCGCCAAAATGACCTGGCTGTACCGTGTCCTATAGGCACCTACTGTAGTGGCCTTCGGAAGGCGTGAGGATTTTTAGAAAAAATATTCGTATCATGTTTATGGATATAGGTTGTGCAACATGTAGTGGAGTTGAGAGTGATTGATAGAGACGCATATATTTTATTGTGGGAAATGGTCTAGAATGTGGACGTCAGTTTAGCGGAATTGTTCATGTCAATAGAAAGTTGATCTATGTCAAGTTGGTATAGGCCTGATCCCTTAACCAGAGACTTAATTCATCTCATAAATGCACGTCGCCATGATCATGGCGATTCCGAGTTAGCCATCGAAGTTCTCCAAGCCTTATTAGAACAGGAACGAGAACATGATGTGATGACGGTCCTTGCGGCTCTCGATGAAGGAATGGCTGAGTGGTTATTTGATCTTCTTGCCGAAGCCTCTTGTGCTGCTTTAATAGATGGACAACCCGAAGACAAAGAGACCTATGCCGTGCTTGCGGCATTCGAGTTACCACTTCAGGTAAATCTAAAAATGCCGTTAGGACTCAAACTTGACCCGATTGTGACAGCTGACCTGTTGAGAACTCATCTTCACCTACCTGTTGGCTCTGTCGTTAATGTCGAGCCGAGGTTACTGACCGATACGACGTTAGACTTTCTGAGTCTTCAAAAATTGCATGAACACATCACTGGTGTAGCAAGTTCCCAGCGACGACAGCCAATTGCGGCACGATTACATCCGCCCGTCGAGTCTACCGCCTTTTTATTTTTTGAAATAGTCGGAATGACTGAAACGGAACTTCCGAAAGTTCTACAAGAAGAAGATTGTCAATCACTCATTCAAGGGCTAGTGAAGCAATGCCCTGAAGTGGCTTCGGCTCCTCACATGTTAGAGGCGCCTTCTTATGCGGCTTATGCAATGTTTGATGCACAGAATGCGGTAAGGTTACATCGGTTAGCCGACGAAACCGCCGCCGTCTGGCATGATTTGGAAGCTCCTGTCCGTAGTCGTACGATTGTGCATTTACATACGCAATGTGGTAATGGCGTGTATATGCCTGTATGGACAGATCTGTTTGATCCTGAGTTGCCAGAGGATCATGGGCCGATTTGGACATCGCCGGATGTCTGGGTGTTTACCGCAGATCTTCCAATTGAGTGGCCAGGTGAAATGTTGACAAACCGATTACTAGCCGAAGGATGTGCGCGATTTGAAAATCATATAGTTGAAGCTCCAGAGAATTGAGGCGACAAGAAGAAGCAGAGACAACGTATGATTTCATGTAGATGGCGATGTCTTTCTATTGTTCGATTGCTCGTGTAGGTTTTGAGGCTTTTCTGTTTTCATGTGCGCATGCCCGCAGTTCTTCTAAAATCTTCTCCGGTATCTTCAGGTTTCCTTTTCCAATTCCCACCTCAATGTCTGGCTTTGCCGTTCCATGAAAATCACTTCCCCCAGTGACAAGAAGCTCTAACTGACGAGCCAGAGTGAGATAGTCCGAAGTTTGTCGCGGGCTATGCGAACTATAAAAAACTTCCACGCCTTCCAGACCAAACGATTTTAGTTCTTCACAGGCTACTCGTAGTTCAGGTAGGGAATGTCTGACCCAGTTGGGGTGTGCAAGTGATGCAACACCACCACACTCTCTGATCCATCGAATGGCTTCGGCGACATCAGGAAGGGTGCGAGCAACGAAGGCAGAGGAACCTTCTGCTAGATAACGAGAAAACGCCTCATTCCCATTTCGAACATACTGTTTCTCGACAAGGACTTGGGCAATATGGGGTCGCCCAATTGAACCGGGGCCTGCTGCAGCTTTGACATCATCGTAGGAAAGATTAAGGCCTAGCGCTTTGAGTTTGCTAATGATCTTTGGGATACGCTCATGTCGGCTATTTCGAAGAGAGGCAAGGCGTTGTTGCAGTTGAGGATCGTCATGATTGATAAAGTAACCAAGAATATGCGTCTCTTGACCTTTGTACAGAGAACTGATCTCAACGCCAGAGATAATCTCCATGTGGAAGGGGGCTGCTGCGATTGAGGCCTCGGCAAGACCATCTGTGGTGTCGTGATCGGTGAGGGCAAGTGCAGACACTTGAGAGCGGTGGGCGCGTCTTACCACCTCAGCTGGCGAGCAGCTTCCGTCTGAATAGGTGCTATGGAGGTGAAGGTCGATACGAGTCATGTGAAAATGCGATAACTTATTCTTTTTGAGCAACTAACCGTGCGGTGAAGGCTAAATCTATACCTTGAGGGCCATCGTTCTGTTCCCCTTCCTGATAATGTAAAATTCGGAGTCCCTTCGTCAGGTTCAAGAGTTCGTTATGTTCGAGGCAGAAGTTTTTGTTGCGAGGGTGGTTCCTAAGAGTATGATTATCAATCAAGAATGTTTCATAGAACAGAAGGCCTCCTGGTTTTAGAGCTTGCAAAATATTGGGAAATAAAGGACGAAAAAGATAAAAAGAGATGAGGATCGCGTCATACTCTTCTTTGCCGAAGTCTGGTGGGTAATCGGTATTCGTCTCTAAATCAAGTACTCGAGTTACAAGCTGGCCATCAGGGAAGGTTCGTGCTGATTTTTGGAGATGGGCTAATGCCTGTTCGTCTCGATCAATCCCCACGACTGAAAATCCTTGCTTGGCAAGAAACAAGGCATTTCGTCCATATCCTGTCGCAAGATCCAAAATTTTTCCTGAGTGGAGTTTTGAATAATGCTTGAGCAAGAAGGCGCTTGGCTTGCTATTGGGTGTGGGGGAAGGCGCTTCAGTATGGATCGGACGTGATTGAGAAAGGCGGACTCCCACCGATCCGTTGATATGCTCGAGCGGTGGTGATGTTTTTCTGACCCAAGCTTTTAGATGTGAAATAGGAAACTCACGAAAGAGTACATCCTTAACATGTTCGGTTAACGCTTCAAGTAGATTGTACGTAGAGGTAGAAGTGAGAGAGGTAACGCGTTGGACTATTTCCCCATAGTCGACCGTGTCTAAGAGATCGTCGGAATGGGTAGCCTTTGCATTGGGACAGTGCAATTCAAGATCAATCACAATTGGTTGAGGCTGTCGTCGCTCAATTTCAGTGACACCACAATGAACTGAGCACTGAATGCCCTCAATAATAATAGGTACTTCCATGGTGGCATTCTCTGTGAGAGGTGTGGGGATGTCAAGATAAGATGAATGAAGAAAAAGAAAACAAAAAAGCCTGGCTGATCATGAGGACCTGCCAGGCTTTTGATTACATGACTGTAGGATGGTTACTTGGCTGGTGGAAGGTAGTCTCCTGGATTGCCCTCCATCGGCGCTTGGGCCTTGGCGTTCCGTTCACAAGTGGCTTCGGCCAACATTCTTTGCCCGGGGCTTGCATCACCAATGCTATCTAAGCAAGCTTGCAAGCTTCCTGCTGGAGAACCTGGAGCCCCACTGTTAGATCCCATGCTGGCAGATGTCGAGGCGCTTGACCCATTTCCCATTTTGTATGGTTGTTGACATCCAGCGATGAGAATGACAAGTCCTATGGCACCTAGCAAGACGGTCAGTGATCGTTTCATAGCGAAGGTTCCTCCTAAAAGTTTACAAAACGCCGATATAATAAATGAACACAACTATGAAAAACAAGTTGAATGCAAACGAATTAATTCCTGTCTTTGCTTGTACTATTAAATCGGTTGCTTCTTGACTCTTCTTGACTCGTCGTAGGTTTGTTGCTAACTTTGCATGACACGACTGAACGGAATTTATTGAATTTGCCAGCCTAGACCGACATCCTGTGAAGTACGTGTTCTTCAATAGGAACGGTTGGAAGAAGTTGTGACCCTCCAGGATCTGATCCTCTCTCTTCATCAGTTTTGGTCCAAACAGCACTGTATCCTCACACAGCCGTATGATACTGAAAAAGGTGCAGGTACGTTTAATCCTGCTACGTTTTTACGAGCCTTAGGGCCCGAGCCCTGGCGGGCAGCCTATGTGGAACCCTGTCGTCGCCCCACAGATGGTCGTTATGGCGACAACCCAAATCGATTGCAGCATTACTTCCAGTATCAAGTCGTTCTCAAGCCATCACCTGCAGATGTTCAAGGCCTCTACCTTAATAGTCTAGCCCATCTCGGAATCAATCCTCGTCAGCATGATATTCAATTCATTCAGGATGATTGGGAGTCACCAACGCTTGGTGCCTGGGGATTGGGGTGGGAAGTGAGGTTGGATGGAATGGAAATCACGCAATTTACCTACTTTCAAGAAGTTGGTGGAATTGAAGTGAATCCGGTTACCGTGGAACTCACCTATGGGCTAGAGCGCATTGCCATGTATATTCAAGAGGTCGACCATTTCTTTGATTTAGAGTGGGCTGATGGCGTGAGCTATGGGCAACTGTATCGAGAGTCCGAAATCCAATGTTCCACATATAATTTTGAAGTGGCTGATGTTGAAATGATTAGTCAAACCTTCGAGGCCTATGAACAAGAATGTCGACGACTACTTGAACAGGATTTGGTAATCCCAGCCTATGACTATTGTATGAAAACCTCTCACCTGTTTAATCTTCTCGATGCACGAGGTGTGATTAGTGTGACGGAGCGAACTGGTTACATTGCCAGGATTCGAGGGTTGGCACGAGGGTGTGCGGAGGCCTATCAAGCTCAACGAGAGACCTTAGGTTATCCACTCATGCAGACCATGAATTTAACACGTTCAAAAGTGAGTCATCGCCAAACACTATCTTCTGCAAGCAAGAAGTAAGGATCAACGTGTCAACAGTTCGAAAAGTCAGTCGCGGAGCAGTAAAGAAGGCAGCGAGTTCTATTCGTCCTGCCGTAAAGGTGAAACGGTCACGTCCATCACCTCGACAGTCTAAGCGACCAGGCTCATTAGGTCTCCCGCTATTGCTAGAGCTTGGAACCGAGGAACTGCCAGCATTCTTTATTCAGCCAGCCTTGCTCCAGTTCGCAAGTCTTATAGAGAAAACGTTCAAGGAACAACGGCTAGAGTACGAGTCAATTCGGACCAT
The DNA here is from genome assembly GCA_049607825.1 of Nitrospirales bacterium. Classification (GTDB taxonomy): domain Bacteria; phylum Nitrospirota; class Nitrospiria; order Nitrospirales; family UBA8639; genus JAGQKC01. Next base: position 12,943 of record JBMYWX010000020.1, on the reverse strand, counting down.
TGGAACACCTCGACGATTGACCGTTCTGGTCAATAATCTGGGAATAAAGCAATCATCAGTCAGTCAAGAAGTGATGGGCCCCCCTCAATCGGTGGCGTATGATTCAGATGGGGTGCCAACCAAAGCTGCAATGGGGTTTGCAAATACACAGGGAGTGCCTGTGGAATCTCTGCAAATTCGGGAGACGCCCAAAGGTACATACGTTTGGGCCATGACACATGAGCCTGGCCGTAAGACGGCGGATGTGCTCAAGGAACATCTTCCCAAGGTGGTTCACCAACTATCGTTCAAAAAGTCGATGAAATGGAACGAATCGAAGCTTCGATTTGCTAGACCTCTTCGATGGATTTTGGCTCTGTACGGAAAAAAATCGCTAGGCTTTGAAATTGGGGGAATCTTTTCTGGGTCATATACATTTGGTCATCGGTTCCTGGGCGTGCCGAGTTCGAAAAAAACTCAACGCATTAGTATTTCAGATCCTGCGTCGTATGAATCAATGATGAAACGATATCGTGTCGTTGTTGATCCCGATGAACGACGATCATTGATTCATGAGCAGGTGAGCGTATTGGCGAAATCGGTTAAGGGAACCGTGTATGCAGACAATCATGAGGAGCTATTGGACCAGGCGGTGTATACCGTGGAATGCCCCCAAGCCATACTTGGTTGCTTCGATAAAAAGTATCTGATACTACCTCAAGAGGTTTTAATCACGGCGATGAAAGAGCATCAAGGATATTTTTCTCTCATTGGCAAAACAGGTACCCTGCTTCCAAATTTTATTACCGTCACGAATATGAAGTTGCCGAAAATGGACATCATTCGTCTAGGAAATGAGCGCGTACTCACGGCTCGATTAAGTGATGCTCAATACTTCTTTCGCGAGGACCGAAAAGTGACATTATGTGATCGTGTTAAGCAATTACAGACGGTTACATTTCACCAAAAGCTTGGTTCTATGCATCAAAAAGTGACTCGATTACAAGAGTTAGTACCGTGGATTGCCGAAGCTGTTGAATATCGGGATAAGAAAATAGTCTGTGAGCGGGCAGCCCTTCTTGCCAAATCAGATCTGACCACTGGACTTGTGGGAGAGTTCCCAACTCTCCAGGGCGTTATGGGTCGTGAGTATGCCAAGCATGATGGAGAACAAACTGAGGTGAGCGAGGCCCTCGGGGAACTGTATCTTCCCAGTACTCCAGAAGGAAAGTTGCCTCAAACATCGGTAGGGATATGTTTGGGACTTGGGGATCGAATGGATTCGCTTGCCGCCTTCTTTCTGGTTGGCATGATTCCCTCCGGGTCTGAAGATCCTTTTGCTTTGCGCCGGATCGGGTACGGACTGATTCGGATTATTGTGGGAAAAGGCCTACGACTGAACTTGATTCAGCTTATTGAGCAGAGCGAACGCATTATCAAATCCCAGGATGAGAGTCGAGGTCAACGGAAGGCCAGTGGGCCTAGTCTCATAGATTTTTTATTAGAACGTCTTCGGTTTTTGGCCAAAACGACACACCACGTGCGTGAGGATATGATAGATGCCATCTTAACCGCACGACCTGCAGCTTTCTGTGATGTTGCGGACTTGCTCGCTCGTATGCAGGCGTTACAGCTTGGTTCGACTCAACCGGAGTTCGCTCCTTTAATCGCTGGGTACAAGCGAGCCAATCGTATTGTTGAGAAAGAGCAATGGCGTGAACTGCACATCAATCCAGAGATATTGGAACATGAGGCTGAAATCCACTTGTATCAGGAAGTAGCCAAAGCTCAGCCATTGATGACCACCTATATCATAGAACAGAATTACCGTGCGGCACTGACGCAGTTGTTGCAGCTTAAAACGCCAATTGATGACTTCTTTGAAAGTGTGATGGTGAATGTCACAGATTCAAAAGTTCGTGCGAACCGTTTGTCGCTATTAGCGACCATTGACCAACTCTTTTTCAAAGTAGCAGATTTTTCTCGCATTCAGACCTAATTGGAGACATGATGTGTGAGGCTCGTTCCATTATTTGTTGCTCCTTGAGTGGTCGATAATCAGACGGTAGGTTTCTACCATGACAGCCGACGCTGTAGACACACGACTGACCTGGTATACCCGTGGTGTCACGGTAACTTTGATTGTTGTCTGTAATGGTCTCTTAGTGTTGGGGTGGTGGGTGAGTGGTGTGAACTTGGACTCTGCCTTGTCTAAACCCGCCATCTATGATGTCAAGAGTCATTATTGTGTTGGAGTCAAGTGGATGAAAGTCGTGGGTGTTAAGCAACCCATGAAAGTCTGTGCAGCATGGCTGGATCTTTCAGATCCTTCGGGTGCCACACATTCGATTCGGCAAGGTCATGCCTTGGCGGTCGGTGATGATGGGGAATTGCACTATGTGGACCAACGAAATGAAGATTATCGCCTGATGGGCCTGGTGTTGTTTGTCATACTGGTTATTGGGGCTGGCATGTGGGCCAAACAATATTTGATTGCGAGATATGCACTACACTTGCAAAGTATCGAGGGCCATGTATCCTAAAGAAGTCTCAAATGATTGATTGGGTTGAACTTAAAATTTTTATTATCTCTAGTTTATTCATTTATGATTTACCTGATGCTCCAGCGGTGGATGAGTGGCCGTGAGATTGCTTGTAAAGGCAAGAAAATCTCTACGAATGCCTTTCGACATCCTGCGCTAAATACGCGACGAGCATTTTGCTAAGGGGGAGCGAGGACATGCGTCACAAAAAGTACGTGTATTTTTATGGTGATGGGAAGGCAGAGGGCAAAGGGTCCATGAAGGACCTCCTTGGTGGAAAGGGCGCTGGCTTAGCAGAAATGACCAATTTGAGTATTTCTGTTCCGCCAGGGTTTACCATTACGACGGAAGCATGTGTTGAATACTTTCACTCGAAGAAACGCTATCCACCCGGAATGTGGGATCAAACGTTAAAAGGGTTAAAGCGAGTAGAGAAATCAATGAATGCCCGCTTAGGAGACGTTGATAATCCGCTCTTGGTATCCGTTCGATCCGGGGCGCGGGCTTCAATGCCTGGAATGATGGATACGGTGTTGAATCTTGGATTGAACAGTCAAACGGTTGAAGGTTTAGCCAGTAAAACGGGAAATACGCGTTTTGCCGTTGATGCCTACCGTCGTTTCATTACGATGTTTGGGAATGTCGTGATGAATGTTCCAAGAGAGAGTTTTGAAGAATTATTAGATGACGCGAAAAAAACGCACAACGCCATTCACGATACAGATTTATCCGAAAATGCACTTCAAGATCTTGTGACGCAGTATATCAATTTGGTGCGAACCGAAACGGGACGAGACTTTCCTCAAGATCCCTTTGAGCAATTACGCATGTCCGTGAATGCCGTGTTTGATTCCTGGTATGGGGATCGTGCGGTTACCTATCGACGTCTCTATGATATTCCTGATGAATGGGGGACGGCTATTAATGTCGTCGCGATGGTATTTGGCAACATGGGTGAAACCAGTGGAACCGGTGTGGCGTTTACTCGAAATCCCGCAACTGGAGAAGCCGTCTTTTTTGGAGAATGTTTATTGAATGCACAAGGCGAGGACGTGGTGGCAGGTATTCGAACCCCACTTCCAGTCTCGGCGTTAGGGGAAACACTCCCGCAAGCCTATGCGGCCCTTACAAAGACGCAAAAGATTTTGGAAAAGCACTACCGTGACATGCTTGACCTGGAATTTACGATCCAGGAAGGGAAGTTGTATATGTTGCAAACTCGAGTGGGAAAACGCACCGGGATTGCCGCCGTTCGCATTGCCGTGGACATGGTGCGAAAGGGACTGATTGATCGCCGAGAAGCGATTCAACGAGTTGCCCCCGAGCAACTCTCCCAATACCTGTACCCTATATTTGAAAGTTCTGAAGAGGCGAAGTTTCAAGTGGTGGGAAAAGGGTTGCCAGCTGGCCCTGGTGCGGCCGCAGGACAAATTGCGTTAACACCTGATCGAGCGGTGGATTTGAAGAATCGTGGAATACGGGCAGTGCTTGTGCGACAAGAAACCAGTCCTGACGATATTCATGGAATGCATGCCGCCGAAGGATTTTTGACTGCCAAGGGTGGCATGACGTCTCATGCCGCTGTCGTCGCAAGGCAAATGGGGAAAGTCTGCGTGGCAGGGTGTGACGGCGTCGAAGTGCTTGAAGACGGAAAAGTGCGGATGGGGGGAATCGTACTTTCTGAAGGAGATTCGATTTCCCTGAATGGATTTACCGGACAAGTCTATGCTGGGGATATTCCTGTCGTGGACTCAGAGGTGATTCAGATCATTCAAGGGAAAATGGACCCTTCGAAATCTGAAAAATATCAATATTTTGCAACATTATTGAAATGGGCGGATAGTTTTCGGACGTTGCGAGTACGCTCGAATGCCGATGTCCCAGACCAAGCACAAATCGCCAGAGGATTTGGTGCCGAAGGTATTGGTCTCTGTCGAACCGAACATATGTTTTTCGCCGAGGATCGTGTAGAAATTATGCAGCAAATGATTCTTGCTTCCTCAAGGGAAGATCGAGAAACATATCTTGCCCAGTTGCTCCCATTACAGAAAAAAGATTTCATTGGGTTGTATCGTGAGATGAAAGGCTATCCGGTCACCATTCGTCTTTTAGATCCACCATTGCACGAATTTTTGCCAAAGCGAGAACAATTAATGGTGGATCTGGCTCGGTTAGAAGCCACGAATGGTAATCCGTTGGACATCCAGGAAAAGAAGCAGATGCTTTCACGTGTCGATGAACTACATGAATTTAATCCGATGCTGGGATTGAGAGGATGCAGACTTGGCATTACCATGCCTGAGATTACGCGGATGCAAATTCGTGCGATTTTCGAAGCAGCCTGTGAAGTCGCGAATGAAGGGAAGAAGATTGTTCCAGAGATTATGATACCGTTGGTGGGTATGGCAGCAGAAATGAAAGCACAAAAAGAGCTGATCAAAGATGTAGCTGAAGATACGATGGCACGATGTGGAACCAAGTTGACGTATTTGGTGGGAACGATGATCGAATTGCCACGTGCGGCGGTAACGGCAGGTCAGATTGCACAGGACGCCGAATTTTTCTCATTCGGGACAAATGACTTAACACAGACCACATATGGATTTTCTCGTGATGATTCAGCAAAGTTTACCTCGTTTTATATGGATCGACAGGATCGATGTCCGTATTGCCAACGGACCAATGTTGACTGGAAAAAAATGGTTTGCCGCATGTGCAAGGCCGGTATAGATCGCAAGGCCGATAATATTTTGGACTTTGATCCTTTCTCGACGATTGATCGTGAAGGTGTAGGGTCAATGATGACCTGGGCTATTCGTGCTGGGCGAGAAACTCGTCCAAACATTAAATTAGGTATTTGCGGAGAACATGGTGGTGATCCAAGTTCTGTTGAGTTTTGTCATCAACTTGGGCTGAACTATGTCAGTTGTTCACCCTATCGTGTGCCAATCGCCCGATTGGCGGCGGCACAAGCAGCTGTGGCCACACTTGAAGGAACCGTCGAAAAAAAATCGGGAAGTTCTACTGCTACAAGACCTCGAACATCTAAAAAAGTGAAAGCGGTCGTCAAGGCAAAATCAAAGGGCAAGCCAAAGGCGACGGTGAAACCGAAAACCAAGGTCCAACTAAAGACCAGTGCCAAAGCTAAATCTAAGACCGTTGCCAAAGCCAAGCCGAAGGCGAAATCCACGAGCAAAGCTCGACGTGCAACTAAACCAGCTTCACGTTCACGCACTTCTACATCCCGCCGGTGAACGATATTTCCCAAGACAAAGTATTCATGAGACAAGCCCTTCGTCTGGCAGTGAAGGCGAAAGGGCAGACGAGTCCGAATCCTCTAGTTGGGGCTGTGGTTGTCAAGCGAGGCCAAGTCGTTGGGCAAGGGTATCATCGGCGAGCCGGGAATCCGCACGCTGAAATTATTGCACTACAAAAAGCTGGTTCACGTGCGCGTGGAGCGACTCTCTATGTGACGTTAGAGCCCTGCTGCCATACGTCAAAGCGAACTCCTCCATGTGTGCCAAGTATTCGTTCTGCTGGTATCCAGCGTGTCGTCGTGGCGATGCGAGATCCCAATCCTAAAGTGAAAGGGCGTGGGTTTCGACAGCTTCAACAGGCAGGAATTGACACAGATGTAGGCTGTCTGGAGGAGGAAGCGATGCAACTCAATCAAATCTATCAACATTGGATTACCACAGGTCGTCCCTTTGTAATTTTGAAAACAGCGATGACGCTTGATGGAAAAATTGCTACAGCGTCGGGTGAATCAAAATGGATTACAGGCCAAGCAGCTCGACAGCATGTGCATCAGTTGCGCAGCCACGTGGATGCCATCATGGTTGGTCTTGGAACAGTTCGCAAAGATAATCCAGAGTTATCCGTGCGACAAGATCTGAGTCGGCAACGAACGAAAAGTCAGAGACAACCAGTGAGAGTGATTCTTGATAGTCGGTTACGAATCCCTCTCGAATCGAAAATTCTTCAATGGACGCTTGAGCAAGCGACCATGATCTGTACCACCTCACTTGCTCCACAGGCTAAAAAGGAACAGCTAAGAAAGTCACATGTCACTGTCCTTGAGCTCTCACAAAAAAATGGAAAAGTTTCGCTCTCAGCCTGTTTGAAGCAACTTGGGAAAATGGGAATTACGAGTGTCTTGGTTGAAGGTGGCAGTACGTTGAATGCCGCCATGTTTGAAGGCGGATGGGTGAATCAGGTCCATATCTATGTAGCCCCTCGGATATTAGGAGGAGTTGATGCAATAAGTGTCATCGGAGGGCTGTCGCCGAAGCATATATCACAGGCAGTGACCGTAACTGACTTACAGGTACAACACGTTGGAGAGGACTTTGTCTGGATCGGTAATTGTGTGCCGTGTCGTCGTTAACGGAATTAGATAAATGAGTAAACACTGTGCCTAGAGATAATCCTTGTAGGCATTGAGGTGGACATAAATTGAGGGTTATGTCATAAAGAATCTCGAATGTGTGTGATTCAAGTTCACCCATCAAAGGGCCGAAGGTTTAGTCGTAACTTTGTTCACATGAGAGTTGTATGATTATGCCAGGATGTTCTAGTAAGAAAATGACATTGAGAAAGACTTCGAAATGAGCATTCGCACCGCCGTTGTCATACCATACTTTCAAAAAAAGGTTGGGGTGCTGAGGAAATGTATCGTCTCTGCGCTTGACCAAAAGGGAGTCGATGACTATGAAATTATCGTAGTTGATGACGTCTCGCCAGTCACCCCTGAGTCAGAAATTCAAGACCTCATGACGGCGCATCCAGATAAAATACGAATTATCAAGCAAGCAAAAAATATGAAGCAAGGGCGAGCTAGGAACCGTGCTCTCGATGAGCTCCGGCCAGAGACGGAATATGTCGCGTTCTTAGATTCTGACGATGAATGGACAGACGATCATCTTGCCAATGCCCTCTTGGTATTAGACAAAGGCTATGACTTTTACTTTACTGACCATTATCAGCTCCATCAGACCGTTTCAGCCTTTGAACGATCCAATCGTCTCAATATGGAAGACCATCCTTTGATTGAAGGCACCACCTGCCTTCATGAATTTGGAACAGATATGTTTACACAAATCATTGTCGGGAACATATTAGGCCAGTCGACGATCGTGTATCGATTCAAGAAAATGCCTGACATTCGATATCCCATAGAATTTACCATTACTGGAGAAGAATATTTGTTTTGGCTCGACCTGGCCAAGGGGTCGGACAGAATTGCTTTCTCTACAAAATGCGAATGTCGATATGGTGAAGGGTTGAATGTGTATTCTGCCACCATGTGGGGACATGAGCGGGCGATTGAGAAAATTTATGATGACATGCGCTATCGAAAGCAGATCATCCAACGGTATGAACTCAATGATGTGCAACAAAAGGAACTCGACCATCGTATTCGCGGTTTACGCCAACAATTTGTTCGAGAAGTGTTGCATCGCGTGACCCATGGTATGCCAACCAAAAAACAAGAGATGATTAATTTTATCAAAATGGACCCACAAGCATTGGTGGCCTTTGTACCTGGTACCATTTCAGCAATCGCTTCAATGGTGAAAGGTAAACTTACGGGATAGCATTTTTGTGGGTTCCTACCTTTAGTTCTAATCAAAATTAACCTGTTACGTATTTTCCTGTTTTCGTCATCCGAATCAGTAAAAGCCAGACGACGGATGTAAGAATATTAGGTCCGTGTGATGGGCTTTTATCTTCTGCCATCTGAGAGCTATGCAGTCGGTACTGTACCTGTCGTTTCTACTATTGGCAGTCAGGTCAGCTGTAGCAAGTTGTGGGTCCTAGCCTGCAGGCTACGTTGCTCGTGAAAATTTGAGCGTAATGGCACCCGCGATACCGGCCTTTGCCGTTCCGATGAGTGTGACTCCACCTTCTGCGGATAGCTCAACTTTCAACTCAACTTCGGAAAGATGAAAATCTCCCTTAGCTTGCACACCTTGAAGTATCGTGCCAATTTCTGTGGAAAAGGTACTAAGCGAATCTTTGATTTTTCTGGCGTCCATGGGAGTTGCAAGAATTTGATTGCTTGAGTGCATCGCTCCGAATGCTCCACTTCGCATTTCGCCGGTTTGTTCAACAATGACTGAAATAGTGCTCATGAATGGTGTCCTTTCATTTGTGGGTTGCGTCATTGGATCAAGGTATCATGTAGCTGAACGTGAGGCCATATCTGATCGAAGTAACTTGAATGTATGTCTCTCTTAATGAAGCGGTATCTTTGACGCATTGTTTATTTGATTGCTAGGGTAGTTCTGAGCCATTCATCAATTGAAGCATATCAAATGTCTCTCAGATTTATTGTTGTCATTTCAAGTCTACTTCTCTCGCTTGTCTTCAGTTTACCTTTTGGGGGATTAGCCGGAGGTGCTGAATTATCTTCGACACAAATTCGGGGAAATTCTGCCGACTACTCATCTCTTATTCATCAGTACCTTGTCGCCTCTGATACAGAATCTGCACAAACGATGTTGAATAATATCTTACAGAATTCGGATGCCACTGTGACGTCAGTATCTGAAATTATTCAAAAACCAGGTGGCTATTCTCAACAGTCAGTTGGTGCACAGCCATCAGAGAGAATTTCGGTACGAGGTCGCCAGTATCAATACAGCCTTTATGTGCCGCCGACGTATGATCCTGCTAAGGCCTATCCACTTATTGTGTGTTTGCACGGAGCGGGGTTTACGGGAGAGTCTTATTTAGATCGATGGGTGCCACGATTAAATGACCAATATCTGCTTGTGTGTCCAACGATCTCGATGGGGGCATGGTGGAGGCAAACGGGTGAAAAAATCGTGTTGAAAGTCATCAAAAACCTACAGATTGATTATCATATTGATCCGAACAGGATATTTTTAACGGGGATGTCGAACGGGGGAATTGGGTCATGGATTATCGGGATGCATCATGCTGATCTATTTGCAGGGATTGCACCCATGGCAAGTGGCATTGATGATGTGCTGTTTCCATTTATTAATAATTTGCGAGGTACTCCTGTTTACATCATTCATGGGCTCCACGACCAAGTGATGCCCGTAAGTTTGAGTCGGACCTTAGTCAATGAAATGGCGGGTCGTGGAATTCGGCATGTGTATCAAGAACATAACTTCACACTTCCCCATGCTGGAGGACACTTTTTCCCAAGAGAAGAACTCCCGGCCCTTGTGTCTTGGTTTGATGAGCAAAAGCGAGGCCCCATCCCTCAACGAGTCTCTGTCGTTCGGGATGCCACACATTTAACCAACTTTAGCTGGGTGCGCATTGATGCGACTGAACAGATAGCTGCATTTTCAGAAAACTTGATTGATAGCCGTGATGAGTTTATTACTGGGAAGGTCTATGCCAAGTTAGATGCCGAAGTGATCTCCCCAAATCGGATCAAGGTAAGGACTGACCATGTGCGACGCTATACCTTGTATTTGAATGATGACCTCGTTGATTTTTCTCAACCAATTACAATAGAGACAAACGGCAAACGTTCTCTTCATGAACAGGTGAGTCCTAACCTCGAAACACTTCTTTCCGAAGCCCGTCGTCGTCAGGACTTTTCTCGACTCTTCTCGGCCAAATTAACGGTCAATGTTCTTCAGTAGATCACTCCCAGGTGTTAGGCGAAGCTTACGAGTGGCAATGTTGTTGCCGAACCTCTAAGGCTTCGGGCATCCATTCTTGAAATTGGCGAATACGAGTCGTATTGCTTGGATGTGTCGACATAAACTCTGCAGGTTTTTTCCCCTGACTCATCTGTCCCATGCGTTCCCACAATTTAGGAGCTTCTGTTGGATCAAAGCAGGCTCGTGCGACGAACAGGAGGCCCATGTAGTCAGCTTCTGACTCATGATCGCGAGAAAAGGGCAACATGATGCCATATTGCGCGCCGACTCCGAGAGCACCAAGAACCATACGTTGTGCGTTGTAGTCCAAATCTCCCAACGCCACACTGGCAGCCATTTGGCCAATTTGCATGAGTTTTTGATGGGCCATGCGTTCTGCGCCGTGGCGGGCGATGGCATGGGCGATTTCATGGCCCATGACCACGGCCAATCCATCGGCATTCTCCGCGACTGGGAGTAAGCCTGTATAGACAGCAGTCTTGCCTCCTGGTAACGCAAAGGCGTTAGCCTGCTCGGAATTGATGACGTTGAACTCCCATTCAAAGCCAGGGTCGACATCGACGGCGGCTTTCGCAAGCTGTCGTCCAATTTGGCGAACAAGATCGACAACTTTCCCTTCTGGGACAACTTGAGACTCACTCAAAATTTGTTGATAGGACTGCAGCCCTAAGGCCATCTCTTGCTCACGGTTCATGTCGACCAATTGTGAGCGACCAGTCAATGGAACAGTTTCTTGATTTGAGGCGTAATAGTACAGTCCATAACAGGCAAACAGGATGATTGGAATCATCCGCATTTTCAGACTCATGCGTGGACGCCTTTGTCCTGGCATGCGCCGTCGTCCTAGGCCGCCGAATGGCATATCTATGTCCTTCCCGGAAATTTCGTCTCTGTTATGAGAAGAAACGTTTTGCTACTAGACCGAGAAGGTCGTCAGCAATTGATCCGTCTTTATCAAAATCAAGGAATGAAGCTAAACTCCCAAGGCCATTTGCTTGCTGTGGGGTGGCTTGGGCACCCAACATGCCAGAACTCGAAGCCTGTTTGCTAAGGGCGCCCATAGCCATGGTAGCCACCATCGGAAGCATTTTCTTGATTAAGTCCGAGCCGATTCCAGTTTTTTCTGCGGTGCGACTAGCGACTTGCCGGCTCACGTCTTTACTTCCAAAGATATGGCCTAAGATGCCATTCCCTTCTTGTACAGAATTGTCATGTCCTAAAATTCCGGGGTCGTCAAGATAGCGCTGATGATTTCCTCGTCCCAAGGCTCCGAGTAGACCACCAAGGCCTTCTTGGGTTGATGCATTATTGCTTAATCCTCTGGCCAAGACTGGCAAGAGTTGCCCTATGGCACTTTGGGCTTGAGATTCCCCCATGCCTAGAGATTTGGCAATTTGAGAGGCCGCGCCGCCTCCGCCTGCATTCAGAACGGATTCTAAAATATTCATAATGATGTCTCCTGAAAAATAAGATATGAAAAAGAGAGGGGATACAAAGTCTAACGTATTAAAGCGCGATATCGCCAGGGAGGGATTTGTCATGGGTTTTAATAGAGAATACGTAATAATGCTTATATTAATGCGATGTGAGACCATAATGCCTTATTAAAAAAAGGCGGAAGACATATGGTGAGTGAATTTGGTTGAGGAGAGAAGAATTAACGAGTCGTAGCAGAAAAAGAGACGCCCAACCCGGGCGTCTCTTCCTATTGGCAGGTTAAAGGTTTATCCCTTTGGGATACGGATTTTTTGCCCTGGATAGATGAGATTTGGATCTTTAATGACTTCTTTGTTCGCTTCGAAAATTTTTGGATAGTCCATCGCGTTTCCTAATAGTTTTTTCGCAATGCCTGAAAGGGTATCACCTTTTTCAATAATGTAATAGTCGACTGTAGCTGCCTGAGCTGGAGCTTTGACATTCCCTGCGCCAACGTCTGAGACACCTTTGACATTGCCAGCCAACAAGACGGCTTTTTCCATGGCGTCTGCGCTGTCAGCGTCCCCCGAGAGATTCACTTTGCCGTCCTTAAATTCCACGTTCAGATCCTTGATGCCAGGATTACGTGATTCAATATGTTCTTTAATTTTTTCAGCTGGATCATCATCGCTGCCAAAAATTTTCTCACCGATGTCTGAGACAAAATCAAAAAGACCCATGTGATACCTCCACGTTAATAGAAAAAAGATGAAAGAGGGGGTGTAATGCATACCTGCAGATTAACGATTTGAGCACACGCTCAATAGAGTCAATTGTGTAGACTACTTGAATAGACTAAAAAGGTCCATAGGTTTTGAGATGTACGTCATACGTTCAAGGATAGTGGGTCACCGTATCTCGGCGAGTTGAATCTCGGGCGTAATGGACTTGTGAGTTTGAGCTAGATCTGTACTATTCACGAATGGACATGTAATCTTTAGGATGAGGATACGACGTACATCCGGATCTGCAATGCCACAAAGAATGTATGATGGACCTATGCTGAAAGCGAGTGGTCTCTATGTCCATGAGTAGAAGTACGATTTTTCATGTGTGTGTACTTCTGTTCATGTTAGGTGCGGTCACAACTTTGTTTATTCTGACCCAGTCCTACGACCGTGAAACGCATCATCGACGACTTCTTGCCATGCAAGAGATGAAGCGTTGGGAAGCCTTGCTTCATCAGGATCTCTTACGAACACGAGCTGAATTTTTGCCACATTACGAAGGTTTGATGGAGGCTCAAGCAGCGCTAAAAGAGGCCTACACAGTGTTAACTGATGGCCCCCATCGCAT
>JBMYWX010000019.1:0-22190 GCA_049607825.1 Nitrospirales bacterium | reverse complement strand
GGGCAATAGAAAATCGTCGCACGAGGTCTCCTTTAGTACTATAAAACGATCAAATTATTGTTTAAGGTTTGAACTTAAGGTATGGGTCTTTGCTTGTCAACGGCTTACCTTACGACTCGACTATGTTCGAAGAAATTAGTGCGATCGCCGTAACCAAGTCGAAGGAATGTTGACGGCTCTCCTAAGAGAGCGGTATAAATGGTTACTATGGTCACGGTTTTCTAAATTAGTACTGTGGTTCATAAATAATACTTCGTGCGCTTTCTCCTCTACCGGTCCTGAAGCCCGAGCCGGCGTAGCTCAGTGGTAGAGCAACGGTTTCGTAAACCGTAGGTCGGTGGTTCAATCCCACTCGCCGGCTCCAGCATTTCTTTTTCCCAATCAAAATCCGTCATCTCTCGAATTGATTACTCAACTGAGTCATCAGTTTTCCATTCCAGATCTGTACTGTCTTTCCGGAAATATCATGTTCGATAGGAGTCGTGTAAGTGCTCGTATTATCAACATTTATGAAAAAGTATAGGGATTCTTAGGACAACTTCATAAAACTAAAGATATTCAAATTGATGTTAAAGCTGTCTCAAAGAAATGCCGATAGAATTACACTATGGACACGAAAGACGCAATGATTCTTACACACCCATGGCATGGGGCACGGTGGTGCTCTATATCACCATGAAGCTTAGGAGGAGAGTGTATGGCACCTGTTAGTGAGTTAGACATGCCCACGCAGTCATTGACCAGTTCTGGAAACTTAGAGTCACAAAAGACGTTTCAGGTGCCTACCCAACCAGTGGATGGGAAAGGTGAGGTGGTGGCCTTTATCGGACCAGGGGTGGACTTTAAAGGAGAGATTTTTTATGAAGGAAGTGTCCAAATTGATGGGACGCTCGAAGGACAGATTCATACAGAGGGAGTGTTGTTGGTTGGTGAGCAAGCGGTTATCAATGCAAAAGTTCATGCCGGGTCAGTGATTAGTAAAGGGAAAGTGAATGGCAATATAGTGGCTGGCAAACAAGTACAACTTCTTTCTACTGCGATCATGGATGGGTCTCTTACAACACCTGAGTTATCAATGGAAATCGGTGTGGTCTTTAATGGTGATATTTCGATGCGATCGGGTGCGGATGTCGCAAATAATTCAACAACTCAAAAGTACAAAGAACAGGTTCCTTACCAAAAGTCTAATGGAACGACTAGCAATATCACAAAACCGAATAAAGGTTCTGAGACCACAACGGATTCTGTTGACACGTCAGCATCTAAACCTACAACAGACAAAAGTGCAACTGATGTTTCTTCTACTAAATCTGCTTCAGGGAACCAACCAAAATAGGGTTCTTCTGCTATAACGTGTTTCCCCTGGATTGGAGGCCTTCTTTCGGCCCCATTGCACGGGGCGAGTAAGTTACTCTTCTAAGCAATCTCAATTCTTGGGCCATCTATTCGATGGCCCAAGAAATTTCTTTTTAGTCAACGTAGTTATCTTCTCTCCTCTTTTCTTTAATTTTACATGTCCACGTTTGGCAGTTCTATGAGATTATTGCTTGTTATCAAGGTGTAGGAGAACTTCATGTTCGTACAGGATTTTGTAAGATGGATTGACATACGTATAAATCTCATAAGGAGTTGAAATGAAATGGTTTTTTTTTATGCATCTAAGATTCTTGTTAGAGCAAGTCAGGTAGATTAACAAGACGTCTTCCTTCGAATATAAATTTCCTCCAATTGGGCACGTGGTATTTCCCCTGTTGCTCTCAAGTCCTCGGTATTCTTGTCTATTGTTTCACCTCTGTGTCCCTAACCAAAAAGGGCATGCCCCTTGCTGAGGTAATGCTTGGAATGCACAAACCTGTAAACGATATTATGAGGTGAGGGTAATGATGAAAACATGTGATAAATGTCAAGGTTCTATGGTGATAGAAAGGGCAGTTGACTTAGAGGTTGGACTCAAAATTTTATATTACGCGTGTTTAAATTGTGGTCGACGGGTACAGGCTGAAAAAGAACCCCGGCCTCTCGTACATTAATAAGGAGGAAGATAATGTCTACAGGTATGAATCAAACAGTTCGACCACTCACTCATGATGAAAAGAAAGCTGCGGAAGCTGCTTTTCGAGGTGCTCCTTTTAATCCAAAATGGTCAGAAGCCGCAAGAAAAGTATATCAAGGGATATCTGGTACGATGGCTAGTAAACCCGGAGTACTGAGAGAACTGGCGGCTCAAACTGAGGCCGAAAATCAAAAGTCAGCCCCTGTGGAACGAAAGTCGGCTTCCCGTTCAAAAACTAAAATACAATAGCTTATCTATGATGAGAGCAGCCTTGTTCAATGGCTGCTCTCATCATGAAATAGTCCTGCCTCATTATTACACATTTTTTTCATTATCAATTATCAGTCTGGTTATTGACGTTAGTCGGAGTTGAGCGTAGCTGTCAGACTTTGATGTGGATATCTAATCTTCCTGAATGCTGAAAAATTATTTTGTAATTATGACTTCTTCTACTGGAAAGGCATGAAGTTCTGCAAGCCTATGAGTAGGTTGAAAATACTACCGTCTAAGCAAGCCTCCAGTTCTATTAGACGACTTCACCCGTTTGAGCTGAAAGAATAGGAGAGATATTAGCTGGAGAGTAGGTCGCTGGTTTGACCCATTTGCCATCTTCTCGTTTGTGCCCTCCCACCTTGCTCATGTTAGAGCGATGCACTTCCGTAAAAACAGGCTCCATATCGATTCCGCATGAGACGGCGGTGCCATACACGACATAGAGAAGGTCGGCAAGTTCTTTTGCGATGCTTGGAAGATCCTTATCTTTCATCGCCTCTTGAAGTTCATCAAACTCTTCTTGAATGAGACGCATTCTCAGTGTTTGTGTGAATTCGTCTAGGATGGTTGGTCGGACTTCGGCTTGAATGTCAAATTGATGATGAAAATCTAAAACCATTTGTTGGGAATCGTTCACTGATGTTTCTACCTCCTCTACTTTTCCTTCATTCAAAGGAGAACAACTCAGGGAAATAATTACAGCGCTATTACTAAATAAATATCGTTGACATTTGTTCCCGATGGACCCGTCGTGATATGGCCACCTACCTTTTTAAAGAATGTATAGCTGTCATGAGATTTGAGGAAAATTTTCGCCTTTAAATTTTTTGTGTTAGCCCGTAGGATTGTTTTCCCATCAACGACCGCGCCTGCCACATTGGTTGGTCCATCAGAGCCATCAGTTCCAAATCCTGCCATGATGATATTGGCTAGTCCGGCAATGCCAATAGCTACAGATAACGCGCATTCCTGTGCACGCCCTCCTTTGCCTTTCTTGCCTCTAACTGTCACGGTTGGTTCACCGCCCCAGATAAGCAAGACTGGTCGGCGAATCGTTTTTAAGGTCCTTGTCATATCTCGAGCAAGAGTTGCAATGTTATTTCCAACTTTTTTCGCTTCCCCTTGGAGGAAAGTCGGTTGAACTACTGAATGCAGTCCTAATTGACTAGCTTTTTTCTTAATATGTTGGACGGCTAGCTGATTATTCCCAATAATGACATGATGGACATGTTTGAAGCGAGGGTTCTCTGGTTTGGGCGTTTCTAAAATCACTCCTGTTATTCCTTTTTTTATATGGTGTCTCACTGGTGACGGTAGATGACTCCACAGGGAGTATTTTTTTAGAATATTTCGAGCTTGAAGGAATGTGCTTGTATCGGGTGCTGTTAATCCTGATCCAATTGTAGCGAGATCATCACCGAGTACGTCTGAGAGTATGAGACTGATAATAGTAGCTGGTGTTGAGGAGGCAAATTGTCCTCCCTTGATCGTTGATAAATGTTTGCGAACGACATTCATTTCTTGAATTGTCGCGCCACTATTGAGTAATAGCTCAGTTGTAGAGTGCTTGTCTTTAAGGGTCAACCCGGATACAGGAGCGGTTAGAAGACTTGACGCACCTCCCGAAATAAGAGCGATGAGTAAATCCTGCTTGGTGAGCGAACTCACAAATTTTTGTACTTTTATCGCCGCTTGTTGGCTTCTGATGTCTGGAGTCGGATGGCCAGCTTTGTGTACCTCAATGTTTTTGAAGCGACGTGTAGGAAGATCTTTGACAACAACAATTCCCTCATCGAGTTTGTTGCCTAGTAGTTTTTGCACGGTTTCAGTCATGCTCCCTGCTGCTTTTCCTGCACCCACCAACACAATTCGTTTATATTTATTGAGGCGATATCGTCGTCGTCCTATGATTAATATTTGATTTTCTACTTTGCACGTTCGTTTAATACCTATTGTCGGGTCAACTGCAGCAAGCCCTGCCTTCAGAAGTTGTGTAATCATAGTCTTGGCTTGTTTGTTGTGAAAGTTTATGGTCATGAATCAAAGGGAGCACAGATAGAGAAGTCGTTCAGCTGCCTATGGTACTATTCTAAGCCATGCGGTCACTTAACCTTTTACACCAAACGGTCTCCGATTGTACCTTGTGTTCTCGCCTGACGGAATACCGTCGTGAGATCGCACGAGTCAAGATCAAGCGATTTCAGGATTGGGATTATTGGGGGCGACCAATTCCAGGGTTTGGCGATTCAAAGGCGAGACTGTTTATTGTTGGGCTTGCTCCGGCTGCCCATGGTGGAAATCGGACGGGGAGGGTCTTTACCGGTGATCGGAGTGGAGATTGGTTGTATGACGCATTACACCAATTTGGTTTTGCCAGCCAAGCAGAGTCAACCCATGCAACAGATGGTATGAAACTGAAAGATTGTTATATTGCCGCGGCTGTCCGTTGTGCGCCACCAGCGAATAAGCCACTCAAGGAAGAATTCGAAGCCTGTCGACCATATTTATTAGAAGAATTTCGTTTATTGAAGAAGGTCAAGGTGGTCATTGCCCTAGGCAAGATAGCTTTTGATGAGTATCTCAAAACATGCCAAACGCTTGGACATGTTGTTCCATCACCGAGGCTTAAGTTCGGGCATGGCGTGATCTATAGTCTTCCATGGCACGTGACGTTGATCGGGTCTTACCATCCAAGTCAGCAAAATACGTTCACTGGAAAACTGACTCGTTCTATGTTTTATGAGGTATTTCAGCAAGCGCGATTGATACTGGATGGATAACTGGATCGGAAAAATACGAATCATAGACGGAGAGTAGATTCCTTTTCCGTGGTCTTGATTTGACGGATCCTCATCAGAGGGATAAAATTTTAAAAGAACCCATACATTGAACAGTTTATAACATGGATGGGGAATGAGACAGACTTTATTGTTGTTGGGGCGTTGAATGGGAGGGACCATGATAATTGGACGATTAGTAAGTGTGGTCTTGATGATATTGTTGTTGGCAGCTTGTGGGAGTAATCCATATCTTGAAGCCTCGTTAGATCCTGCAAAATTTCAAGGAAAAGATAAAGCGTGGTTTGAAGACAATTGGGGATCGCCAAGCGGAAAGTCTCAACGATTCTTTGGTGGAGAGACGTGGGTGTATCACCGAATTGCCGGAGGAGAGAAGCATTTTCCTTTTTTCAATTTTTCACCGAACTCATGTGAAATTACCTTAGATTTTGATAAAGATGAAAAGTTGGATTCGTACGATACCTCTGATTGTTAAGGGAAAATGGCAGGAAAAGGTTCTGACTATATGTCAGTCAGTGATAATGCGGCAGGTATCGAGAAATAGCGAAGGAAGGTGAGCATTTGAGAAATAGTCTCGTCTGGTTGGTAAGATGACCTGCACCATTTTCAGGGTTTCCCGCCCTCAGCAGATTTTTACAAATGCTGCCGAAAAGTTTTGTCATCTTACAGAAGATGCTATTCTACGCACTGGACGAATGACCGTTGCGTTAGCTGGTGGCTCAACTCCGAAAGCCTTGTATTCCCTCCTAGCGGCCGAACCCTATCGATCAAAAGTTGATTGGCAGAAGATTCATTTCTTCTGGGGTGATGAGCGACATGTCTCGCCAAACCATCAGGAAAGTAACTATCTGATGGCACAAGAGTCCTTACTCTCACAGGTTTCTGTGATTTCAAGTCAGATTTACCGTATACAGGGGGAGATGTCTAGTGCGGAAGCTGCTGCCAATGCTTATGAAGAAGTACTGCAGAGAGTGTTTGTTCCCATATCTGGAGAAGTTCCAGTCTTTGATTTAATTCTCCTGGGCATGGGGCCAGATGGCCATACCGCATCATTATTTCCAGGCACCAAAGCTGTGCATGAGTCATCCCGATGGGTTGTCGCGCCGTGGGTTGAAAAGTTTCAGACATATCGTATAACCCTGACCCCAGTAGTTTTGAATCAAGCGCGACATGTCATGTTTATGGTGAGTGGTGAAGATAAGGCTGCGGCATTACATGCGGTATTAGAAGGCCCTTCACAGGCAGATCAGTATCCTTCTCAGGTTGTTAACCCTGTATCTGGTGAGCTCCTATGGTTAGTTGATGAAAGTGCGGCTAGCCTATTACAAAAGAGTACAGTGCAAACCCAATGAGAGGGAGTTGATATTATGAACGTGATACATGCTCCAGCCGCGTTCATTCAAGCTTTGCATAAATCATCTGTCACATGTATGAGCTCAGGTTGTGTAGGTGCCGTTACGGTCGTTGATCTTTCAGCCCGTCATGATCGTGTGAAGACTTTCAGCTTTCACTGTGATCGTTGTGACTGGACTCAAAAGATCTCAGGTGACTTACAAGTTGATCCACCCTGGGATGAGGCTGAGTTGATCGAGATTACGGAGGAACATCTCCTACATCTTGAGCCTGTCTGTCCTCATGATCACGCACCTGTTCATTTTCAATCCCTTCCCAATCCTCGCCGAAAAGCCCGATACCAAATTTCTTGTCATTACTGCGGTCGTCAAGCAGAGCTCGAATGGCCTCCTGCCGAAGCGAAGTGGTAGTGGATACCTGTAATCTATATCCCAAGTAGTGTCGAACATCATGAAAAATTACCTCGTCAGTAACCTAGAGTGTGAGCAATTATCGTAAGGCCGCCAGTAATCGCTAGGTCATTTGGAATCTGTCCTCATCAAAGGTTGTCTATCGCGATCGTATAAGATTTGGAACTATCGTGGCCACCAAGCCCATCTGTCATATCCACGGCATGAGATGTCGATGTTCGTGAACCTATGCCTGATAGCGTCATTAAGAGATGCGGAAATACCAGCGCAATCTCGAGTATTTATAGTTCAGGTATTGGTATGGAAGAGTAACTCAGAGGAAGGTCAATATTTGATGTCTAATTAGGTCGTTACGTGTCTATTTTCTAGACATCTCTTTACCGTCATGAAGGTTCGCTGTACATGAAAAAGATCAAGAAAAAAAAACCTGGAGGAGCCAAGACTTTGCCAGCTTATGTTATTGGGTTTACGCATGGTGATCCCCCCCCACCTGGTTTTTTGCTTGCCTGGTTTGATCAGCAATATGGTGGGCCTTTGACAGTTCAGTTTCTTTCGAAGACAGGAAACTCCCAATTTGAGGCAATTCACACGCAATGGAGAGGGAGAATTCATATGGGCCTTGATTTCCAAAGTTCTCAATTATGGAGTGAGCAACTTCATTGGGATCATTCTTCAAGCATAGAGGTGTCAGCAGGTTCTCATAATGGCCAGTCCAAGCTGGACCTTGTGCTGCATGTGGCGCGTCTCGCGCGTGGGCTCACTCTCTTAACCGAGGGAACTGCGTATGATGTTGCAAGTGGTGTCTACCTGAATCCCTCGGATTGGCAAGATCAGCCTCTCACAATGTTTCATTTGGAGGAGCACATACAGATCGAACAACGAGAGAAGTTAGAAACAGGCCAGGTGTGGTTCTATACTCGTGGATTGAGTAAATTTGGCCTTGATGAACTAGAATGCCTTCGCCCTATTGGGCTTTCAGAGACGGTTGTGAAAGAGGTGTTAACAGAAAGTGCAGAATATGTGGTGACCCAAGGCATAGTTCCCAAAATTGGTGAAGAAATCAATTTGCTAGATATTGGTCAAATGGTAAAGATTGTACGTCATCGAACAGATCAATCTTTTGGGAAGCCTGTTGCGTATCGTGAAGTGCAGTGGGATTGAAGATCTAGGAGCAACAAAACTCGGGCAGACTTCTTATATGGTTAGTTTGAAGGTTGAGAACCTGTATTTTTGTTGATCACATTCATCGCGAGAGCGATCATTGAGCCAACGTCTGAAACACTAGCGGGAAGTACTAGGGTATTACTCGTATGGGCAAGTTTTCCGAACTCTCCAATGTATTGTTCTGCAACGCGAAGCTGAACGGCTTCGTACCCACCAGGGACCTGATTGGCCTCGGCAATTTTTCGAATGCCTTCTGCTGTGGCGTTGGCTATAGCCAAAATAGCCTGAGCTTCCCCTTCAGCCTCATTAATCTGCTGTTGCTTTCTTGCTTCTGATGCTTTGATCACCTGTTGCTTTTGGCCTTCTGCATTATTGATTGCGGCATCTCGTTCACCTTCAGATGACAGTACCACGGCACGCTTTTCTCGTTCAGCGCGCATTTGCTTTTCCATGGCGTTCACAACATCTTTGGGCGGATTGATATTTCGGATTTCGTAGCGTAGGACCTTAACGCCCCATGGGGACGAGGCCTTGTCCAGTTCGTTTACCAATTGAATATTTATGTTTGTGCGTTCCTCAAACGTACGATCAAGGTCAATCTTTCCAATTTCGCTTCGTAGGGTCGTTTGTGCAAGTTGGGAAATCGCAAATCGGTAATCGGTAATGCCATATGATGCGCGCTCAGCATCCAACACTTTTGTGTAGAGCACGCCATCAACTCCAACCTGAACGTTATCATTGGTAATACAGATTTGTTCGGGCACGTCCATGGCTACTTCCTTGAGAGTGTGTCGATAGCGGATGACATCAAGAAAGGGGATAAGGATATGAAAGCCAGCTCCCATGGTTGCAGAGTATTTTCCTAGCCGTTCTACCACATAGGCGCTTTGTTGTGGGACGACAACGGCTGTTTTGGCCAATATAATGATGACCAGAAATGCGAGAAACATGGCAACAATTAATTCACCCGACATGCAATTCCTCCTTCATCAGTGACTCGGCTTTAATCCAGAGAGTCAATCCATCAACCCGAATAACCTGAGTGCGTTGTCCTTTTCGTAGCGGAGTGTCTCCAGCATTGCATGCGGTCCAGGTAGATCCATGTAGCTCAACTTTGCCGGTCGCTTGGCTCGGAAGATCTTCAAGGACTGTTCCAATTTCCCCTAAGAGGGAGTCAACATTCGTGTTGTCTTGTTCTTTTGGCGTAATTTTTTTTTGAAGTGTTCGACTGAGTGCTAAGAGCGACACGATTCCAAGAATGGCGAATAAGACCCATTGCATCCAAGCGGCTTCAGCTATTCCTAGCCATACTATGGCGCTGACCACGAGAGCGGCTGTGCCAAAAAATAAGAAGTAAAAGTTGCCAAGCCCACCGAGAGTTAATATTTCTAATCCTAAAAAAGCTAATCCGAGTAAGGCCCAATACCACCAAACCATAACATCATCTCCAAGGCAGAAAAGTCTCTTCCCTCTATGATAGAGGAAATAAAGCGAACCGTATAGGTCTTTTCGGTAGAATCCTCTTTTGACCTAACAGAAAGGGAGCTGGTTTCAACTATACAGGTGCTCTACCCATTTGGCATAGCCATTCAGGTGCAAGGTGGGCCGGTGTTCGTTCGTTCCAATCATCTTTTCAGTTTCCTGCGACCATCGAGGATGGGGAATGGCTGGGTCAACGTTCGCGATAAGGTCGTATTCTTGGGGAGCCATTGTGTGCCAGAACGTAGTGGGTTGCTCGGCGACAAGTTCGATAGAGACAATTGACTTAATGCTTTTGAAGCCATATTTCCAAGGAGTGACAATCCGAATGGGGGCTCCATGTTGTTTCGGTAAGGGGTGACCATAGATGCCCGTGGCTAAAAAAGACAATTCATTGGCTGCTTCAGCGATGGAAAGATATTCGGTGTAGGGCCAAGGGCCGTACCCTCGTTGTCCCATCGCCACATGTGGAGAGTAGAAAGATGTGAAGCGAATGAACCGTGCGGCGTTCATGGGGGATACCCAATCAAGTAACGCTTTAAGAGAAAATCCAGTCCAAGGAACAGCCATGGCCCAGGCTTCGACGCAACGATGGCGATAAACCCGTTCTTCAAGGGGCATGGATTTTAGCAAATTGTCGATCGTCAATTTTTGTGGCTTGTGAACCAGTCCTGTGATTTCAATATCCCATGGGCGAGGTTGAAAAGGTCCAACACGTTGCCAGATATCATTCTTCGCCTCACTGAATTCATAAAAATTATTATATTGTGCAGCAATGTGTTCCGAGGTCATTTGTCGATCAAGTTCGAAAGTGGGATTTCGTGTAGCTGGGTATACCTCACGATCAATCTCAAGGAATTGATAATTTTTGGGGGATTTTGAAAATCATTCTTCGCTCTCCTCGACGGAGCATCCTGAGCCTAACCCGGTAAAGGCCAAAGCTCCAAATCCCATGAGCTTCAGGCAAGATCGTTGGTTAACCGATAGCCAATAGAGGGCCTCTGGTGTGGTCTCTTGCTCTGGCATGCGCCAAGCTGGAGGAAGAATAATATTTGACATACAATTGACGCACTGCACGACTACGATATGATCAGGCTATCCTTGAATATAAGGTCTGGTCAAGTTGAGTGCCGACTTGTTTAGGCCATCAAATGTGAAATTTCAGTTAGCGATCAAGGATAGGGTTGGGTAAGACGAACAGTGATAGGTAGGGATATATTTTAAGAACAACATGACGGGGGAAGCTTTGTGAATTGGACAACGGTACTCGGACTTATCGCTGGCATGCTAACCACGATCGCATTTCTCCCGCAAGTGCTCAAGACATGGAAGACGAAGTCGGCAAATGACGTATCTTTAGGAATGTTCTTAACCTTATGCTTAGGAATTATTCTGTGGATTGTGTATGGTATTTCCATACATGATATTCCTTTGATCGTAGCCAATGGCGTAACCTTCATTCTTGCGTTCACGATTCTCTGTTTGAAAATTCGATATAAATCGTAAGCATCCCTAGCCACGATGGCTGCAAGTAGACGTGAGATCAATATGACACTTGCCAGACTACATGTCGCTCACATACATTCTCCTCACACATTAATGTAATTAATCTCTCGATCCATCGTGTCTAAATGGCTGATATAGAACAACTAACAATTATTAAGCAGGGCGTTGATAGTTGGAATACCTGGCGATTGGAAAATCCTTCGGTGAGGATTGATTTGGGCGGAGCCGATCTATCGGGATTGGCTCTCCCTCAAATAGACTTGAATGGGGCTAACCTTCAAGATGTGAATTTAGATAAGGCTGATCTATCTGAGGCCAAATTGTCGGGAGCAAATTTATCTGAATCCAGTCTTGTAAACGCCAATCTGAGAAATGCAAATTTGAGTAGCGCCAATGTGAGTGACGCTGATCTACTCAACGTTATTCTTGTTCAAGCCAATCTCACAAGGGCCCATTTGGCGAAAACTGATATGAGTGGCTCAGATTTGACTGGAGCAAACGTAAGTGAAGCGAATCTGCATTTGGTGATTTTGTCAGGCGCACGACTCGTCAGAGCCAATCTCGAAGGAAGCAAAGTGAGAGAAGCGAAGCTCGTACAAGCCAACCTTACTGGTGCTAACCTTTCCCGTACCGATTTTGCACAATCAGATATGAGATTATCTATCCTCGAGAATGCCAATCTTGAAAAGACTTCGTTGATTCAAGTTAATTTGCAAGGTGCTAATCTTGAAGGTGTTCAAAATTCGATGATTTCTCAGTTTTCCAAAGTGCACTCCTTGGTTGAGGCTCAACTCGATCAACAAATTTTTTCAGATCTTCAGAAAGATTATCCTCAACTGTTTCTACATACCCAGTCTACAATATAATATAAGTCAGTCAGATGTATTGTTGAAGAATTTTCCCACCTTGTTGTGTGGTAGCTGAGTTTCTAGTGGGATGTTCGTTAATGAAATAGGAATATATGTTTGGCCCTTATCTCCCATGTGCATGGGAGATAAGGGTTAAGAATGAATAGACCCAAGGTGTTATTTTTTTTGGTAGACACCTACCTGTTGGCAGTCCACAGGCGGAAAGTCTCTAGGGACCGACTTAACACGTTGTGCATGGGCATCTGTCTCAGCGGTGACGCACACACGATAGAGCCCAGACTTTGTCAGAGCGGGACACTTCGTTTCAAGAACGCCTGGGCGGATTTGCTTTGTATTCTGATTAAGGAAGTTAAAGGGACAGAAGGAGTCGGCTAAGCGGTTTTTGGGGAAACGATTCCCGTTGATTTCTTGGAAGTAGGCATGAATATGACCCTGCATGTCGATCTGGCCAATGGTTGCATATTCCTTGACTGGGTCGGTTGCACAGTCTGGACAATACTGATAGTCACTTGAATAACGAACTCGAACCGTAATCTCCTTGCCTGTTGGAATTGACTTGAGAGGGGAAAGCAATCTGACTTGAGGCGTTGTTGAATCGAGTTCCCCACCAGAAAAGGGTTCTCCGGCTGAGACCGGTACAATGAAGGCTGTGGTGAGCAAGCACGAGGTAACCAATGTCATTATTGTGTTCATGTAAATTCTCCCTAAACATAAAAAAAAGTATAAAGAAATATAACGACGCGTCCGAACGCATGTACCTGTAAAATCGGCACGTGGCAATACGGCGCACTGCTAGATATTCAGAAGAGATCTCATTGTTTATGGAAATTCCAGATCGGCTAGCTAGCGAACCAAAATTCTTTAGGCCGACTTTGCAAACTCAAGGCCAGAAATACGTGCAACCTCAAGTACTCTTACATGGTTGTATTGAATGTACAGGAGGAAATTGATATTAATCGTCTAGTTTCAAGTGGTTGTAATGGCCTGTGACGGGCGCCGACAAAAAAATGAATGATAAAATATTGCTGTTGATTAATAAAAAGTCAGTGGATTGATAGAGAAGATCGCTAATGGGTGAATGAGTTGAGAGACAGGTGTAATACTTGTATACGAATGACCACTGTACGTGAATGTATACACTCGAAAAAAATGACATCAGAAAAAGGGGGGAGGAGGTTTGAGTGAGGACTGTGGAAGATAGAAGTAAGGCCAATGAACGGATCTGGATATTTTTTCAAGAAATTCAGAGTAGATTCTAAATCATTCGCTACAGATTAGAAGCAAATTTCTCTTTGGGCTTGGTCAGTTCTTGAATTTGCTCTTTCAACTGTTGAATCTCAATGCTTTTCTGAGCCACTTTCATGGATAGTGTGTTGGTTTCCACTTCAGATTGTTCAAGTTGATCACGAAGAGTTTGCATATCTGGATGAAATCGGTCGAGTTGGGTTTGAGTGTCTTGCAAGGTTTGCGTGATCTTCTCTCGACTATCGGTGACTGCCTGTAGTTCCTTTTCTAGGACATCAATAATAGCCTGCATTTCATTTTTCTGGCTGACAATCTTCTCTTTGAGTGCGACATTCTCCCCGACTAGGTTTTGATAGGCTGCTTCCACTTCTTGCAAGAACGGATGGATGTTTTTCGTCTCGTTCAAGATGTGGCCTCTCTCACTGAGGGATGCAAGGCTGGTCGTTGTTCTCGATTTAGTTTCATTGAAAACATCTATTACGAAGTTCTATTATTTTCTTTTTATAGTAATAAAGACAGTTTCCTATTCTTCGGAAAAAATTACGTAAAGATTGAACAGACTGATGGAATGCCTGCTGTTAACTGGGAGGTTGGAATGAGTAGAAATTTGTGTGTCCTTTGGCAGCAGAGCAGTCATGTTAGGTGCTTGGGGGGGGATAGGGAAGGTCATAGTCCACGGGTGAGGAAAATCAGGGAAGTATAATTGGCCAGGCAGAGAATCTAATTGGAGAACAGACTCAATTGATCAATTTCCACTCTTTCCACACTACCACCTGCGGTAAACAAACTCAGATTGGCTTAAGGCCTACTGGGGGGCAGCGCCTGGCGCCGGCTCTAGCGGGCGATTGACGCATCCTTCAGTGGCCATAATGGGGAGTATAATTGCTCCAAAGAGACAGACCATAAGCAGTAGATTTCTCATGAGTAGCAGGGCATCTGAAGAAAAATTGTGTAAAAAGAAATTCATGAGGTGGCCCTCCAGCTAGAGAGGTGAATCTTGTACATTCCACTGTAGTGTAACAATTTCTTAATCTATAGTGAAGGTGGGAAGGTCAAGTGCATGCCAAAAGTAGCTTTATCTCAGTGTCAGGCTAATTGTCCTAAATAATGTTCAACCAGGGATTTCTGGTGTTCCATTTGACCAAACGATACATCACGTAGAGAACCATTTCGGTCAAACAATATTGCTGAAGGCGTGCCTTGTAAGGAAAACTTCTCAAAGGTCTCGGCTTTCATCGTTTTCTGCTTCAAGTAACTTCTGACTTGATTGAGTACCCTTTGTCTGTTGTCCTCCGATAATTCTTCTAAATTTGGTAATGCCTTTGTCGCAACCTGTAGAACTTTTTCTGAAGTGATCGGTTCTGTGTTTGGTGTGATTCGATCCATTCCTATTGCGAAGGGCAATCGCCATTCAAGCTTATCATCAGTCAGCAATCCCTGACGAGTGAGGGCCTTTCGTGTTTCCCCAATGACTTCACCGGTTTGGACCAATTGCTGTAAATGTTTTATGGTGTTTTTGTCATAATCCTCAAAGGCTGTGGCTACCCCAATAATGATCAAGCCCTTATCTTGATATTGTTCATGTAACTGAATGGCTTTTGGCAAGGCATATAAAAAACACCCAGGGCAATTCACTTGAAAGACTTCGACAAGTACGACTGAACCAATCAACCTCTCAAGTGAAATTGGTCCACCTTGTACCCAAGTCTCTACAGCAATATCAGAAAGATTCAGGTTGTCCATGTGTGTAAAGAAAAAGGCCGTTAATGCTTGAGCATCAACGGCCTTTGGTCAGATATTAAAAACGGTCAGTTTACCCGCCAGCTTTTTTGACATAGGCTTTATAAACATGGACTGAATTCTCGTCAGCCTCTTCTAACCCGACCCATTCATGGCCGGTCGTTTCACACCAGGCGGGCATGTCTTTTTTTATGCCTTCGTCGTCGGAGGCGACTTCGAGAATTTGTCCAGGTACGAGCTCTTTTATCTTTTTGGAGGTCATGATAATCGGCATAGGGCAAAAATAGCCCAGGGTATCAAGTTTGACATCTGAATCTATCATTGGTGGTTCCTCAAACGTTAAATGAATAGGTTGACTGAGCCTTTTCTCGCTTCAGCAAGATAAGTCGAGACTCCGGCTAATTGGTCAACGCCATCGATGAGTGTATCTTTAGAAATTCCCATCATCCCCAACGTGGTTGTACAGGCGATCATTTGTACGCCGAGGTCTTGAGAGGTTTCCAACAGTTCGGCAATGCCTGGCATACGATTATTTTTCATGACCTTCTTCATCATGTTCGTGCCGAGACCTCCGAAATGGAATCGAGAAAGCGGAAGGTTGTCCGTGCCCCCTTTATTGATCAAACCGAAGGCTTTGCGCATCCAATCTTTTGCAGAGCTAGTTGAGCCTTGTTTACGGATAATGTTGAGTCCCCAGAATGTGAAGAACATGGTGACTTTCATTCCCATGGCGGCGGCACCGGTGGCAATGATAAATGCGGCCATGGCTTTATCCATGTCACCGCTGAGGACGACGATGGTAACGCTTTCTGGTTTTTTCTCTTTTAACTCGGCCAGTGCTGCCGTGGGTTCAATTTGTGTGGCGTTCATGATTCACCTACCTGTATAAAAGGGGGAAGGTCTCTCTCGTAGTACCTTGGGATCTCTAAGATTAACTATAGTATGGGGTTTTTTTCGGTGTCAAGAAAAGTTCATCATGCTAAGGCTTGCGGCTGAATCCAGAATAAGGGCCGGTGAGATGATATTAAAGGTTTTATGACCATGACAAGACTGGTTGAATGTGTGCCTAATGTGAGTGAGGGGCAAGACCTGAAGGTTATTGATGCTTTGGCCAAATCTGTTGGGGAAATTGGTGATGTTGCACTTCTTGATCGACATATTGATGGTGACCATCATAGGACGGTGTTCACCATGGTTGGTGCTCCAGATGCGACGTTACAGGCTGCCTATGAGCTTGTTCGCCAGGCAATTCCATTAATCAATTTGTCTATACACAAGGGGGGGCATCCGAGAGTCGGGGCCGTAGATGTGGTTCCTTTCATTCCTCTTCAGGGAATGGCAATGGATGACTGTCGTGAGTTGGCGAACCAGCTTGGTGAGAAGATTGGCTCAGAACTAGAGATTCCTTCATTTTTATATGGGGAGGCTTCCCCTCTTATACCCAAGCGACAATTGGAAATGATTCGACGGGGGGGATGGAATGGTTTATCGCAACGTATGGCATCGGATTCTCAGTGGCGACCAGATTTTGGCCCTCCTCATCTGCACCTCACGGCCGGGGCGGTTGTGGTTGGTGCACGGAATTTTTTGATTGCCTATAATATTGTGTTGCAATCGATGGACCTCGTTCTCGCGCAAGTGATTGCTAAAACCATTCGAACAGCCGACGGTGGTCTCCCGTCACTGAAAGCTATGGGAGTGGCATTACATAGTCGAGGACTCGTACAAGTTTCCATGAACTTGACAAATTATCATGAAACCTCCATTCATGATGCCTATTGTGCAGTCCAGCGTGAAGCTAAACAGTATGGAGTGGACATTCTAGAGAGCGAATTGGTTGGGATGGCCCCACAGGCGGCTTTCCCACTTGAATGGATCAAACCCCTCAAGTTTCAGTCTTGGAGTCCCGATCAAATCCTAGAGACTCAATTAGGTCGAGTTGGTCACCTCTAACTCCTCTATTCTCTGATGGCTGGGTTAAAGGCCAGAACGCATTCAAATATCTAGATCATCTTCTTTTCGATAGGAGGTACGATGGCAACGGTAGCATTTGATAAGGAAGGTCGGACTGCACTTCGAGAGAGTAAATTTGGCCACATGACTGTTGGGTCAGTCATGGAGGAAGAGGTTCAATCAGAAGCTAAGGATGTGAATGCAGAGTTTGTGGCTTCTATGATGATGGAGGGATTTGGGTCGGTGCCGATCGTTGATGAAACGAATCGTCTGCTTGGAATTGTTTCAGAATTTGACCTATTAAATGCTGTTCGAAAAGGACGACGACTTGCGGATGTCACTGCAGGCGAAATCATGACTCCGAATCCAGTATCCGTCACAAAAGATACTGATATTTTGACTGTGCTTGATGTGCTTCACAACAACCATCTGATTCGAGTGCCTGTCGTAGATTCGACTCGTCGGTTAGTCGGAATCGTTGCACGACGCGATATTCTTCGTGGCTATCTCCAGGCCTCGTATTAGTAGATATGTAGCGTTTCTCGTTGTTCAAATATCAATTCTCGTCCTACATCCCATACAAATCGCTTTCATTCCATTATTCTTAACGCACTTCGCGTCGCTTCAGGATACAGGCCTCCTCTAGGCCTGTATCCTATATTAATGTGTGTTACGATACCCGTGAAAGTTTTTCTCGTATCTGCTAGCTTTCTTCACCACAATTCAGTATTTTCTGGGTTGCCCAAAATTCCATGATGGGTCATTTTTTATGAAGCAATTTGCACAACGTCTTGTCAGCGCAACTTGGTTTGAACGCTTGATCATTGCCTTGATACTGGTGAATGGCGTGATTTTAGGCATGGAAACATCTCCAGATTTGGTGGCGAAATACGGAGATCTATTTCACCTAGCAAGTCACGGCATTCTTGGAGTCTTTATTCTTGAGGCAGTGTTCAAGATGATGGCTCTTGCTCCGCAGGTACGTCGCTATTTTCAAGATGGATGGAATATCTTTGATTTTTCGGTCATTGTCTTTTCATTGATTCCTGCCACCGGTGAATTTGCCATGATAGCGCGGTTAGCTCGTCTGCTGCGTGTCGTGAGGTTGCTTTCAACCATTCCTGAGCTCAGACTCATTGTGTCCACACTGGTTCGTTCCATTCCCAGCATGGTGCATGTCATGACGTTGATGGGTGTGATTTTCTATATCTATGCCATTACTGGATACCAACTTTTTCATGAGCATGATCCGACTCATTGGCGGTCTTTAGGAATTTCGTTATTAACGTTATTTAGGGTTGTGACTCTAGAGGATTGGACCGATGTCATGTACACGGCAATGGAACTCCATCCATTTGCCTGGATGTATTTTGTGAGCTTTGTGATCTTAGGGACTTTTGTCGTGGTCAATCTCTTTATTGCTGTTGTTATCAACAATCTTGACGAAGCCAAAGCCGAGCGGCTTATGGAACTGCAGGCCCCTGTGACACAAAAAGAAATTCTCAAAGACCTTCGTGAAACGCAAAAGGCATTGAAGCGGTTAGAGGAGCGATTGGAGAAGACGGTTTAGAGGTGAAAAGTCAGAAGTAAGGCGTTTGACGTGAAGTGTCAAGAGCGAAGTGTGAAACGAAGGATGTGAAGGGTAAGGCGGAAGGCAAAACGGAAGAGTCAAGTTATTCTTTCCCGTCTTGTGTTTTACCTTTCACGCCTTACGTTTCCCCCTTCACGTATTGTTATTCCCGAATGTCTTTCGTCCAGGCGATGCTTGGACTGACATTCACAGATTTAGGTTTGGTACATTTCTTCCCACGGTTCCCGTAACTGATTTTTGACGTCTTGATGGGACATGTTCCAAAAGCTGTTCCAAACTCAACCACGCCGCTCACAACTGTGAGGGTGGATTGTCCGTTCGGCTCGACAAGAAGATCGAATTCCGTTCCTTTGACTGCCGCTGTCGCGACGGATGTTTCAATTTCTAGCGGTTTTGGTCCTCCTTGAGTGTCTACCCAGACTTCTCCTTGCTTAAGACGTAAGACACGAGTAAACCCTTTGTTCTTTTCCCAGCGAGAAAGTATGGTGAATTCTGTATTTTCGTTGAGCGCGACTTGGATGCCATTTGAAAATTCAATAAGTCCCTGACTTGCTTCATCTGTTTTGATGATGTCGCCCTCAAAGAGCGACAAGGTGCCTTTTCCTTCCAAGCTTTCTTCAATCCCATCGAGCCGCACCACGGTAAAGCCTCCAATGCCATTCTTGGCTGCCCCCACTGCCTCACCTTCGGCAAAAGTGAATGATGGAGTCGTGAGTAAGAGCAAAGTCGTAGTTACCAGGCATGCCAGCGTACGAGCACGACGATTGGCATAGGCTTGGGATTGATGAATTGCACTGTGAGTTCTCATGGATTCCTCCTCTGATATTCGATCTAGGTGTTTTCAATATGTGTGATGAGGGAATGAAATTATTTAGATGCCACGACACGAATAGGCTTTCGACCCACAGGGACGGTGGCAAGGATTTGATTAGTTCCAGTGTCCAGAATTTTCAGGTTGTTTGATTTTGTGTGACCAACATACAAACGAGTCCCAACTGAGTTGGCCCAAATGCCGTTTGGTCCTTCACCTACGTCAATTTGTCCTTTGACTTGTGGGGTGGGAGTATTGGCACTCAGCATAATGACTTTGTTAATGCCAGCGACCGTGACATACGCATTTGGTCCGGCCGTTCCCTTAAACGCAAAGGCAATTTGTTGCGGCGCTGGTCCGACTTCAATCGTGTTACTAATTTCATTTGTTTGTGGGTCAATCGTATAAATTGAGTTGCTCCCGGTGTTTGTTCCCCAAATTTGACCGTCAGGTCCGAGGACAAGAAAATGTGGATTGGGGCCTACAGGAATTCGCTTAATCACTTGGTGGGCTAGTGTATCAATTACATTGACGTGTTTGTCCTTCGTGCTTACGTAGGCGATTTTTCCGTTACGAGAGAACGTAATGCCCATCGGTCCCCCGGGGATCGGAATCGTGCCGAGAATTCGAAAAATGTTGGTGTCAATGATAGAAATCGTATTGTCACTAATATTCGCAACCCATGCATGCTTGTTATTATTGGTGAGGGTTACCACATGCGCTCGTTTACCTGTATAAATGGATGCAATGGTTTCCTTCTTGTCGGTATCAATAACTGATACTCGGCCGGATGCCAGATTCGTGGCCCATAATTGTTTTCCAGTTCGCCCCAAAGAAAGATCATGTGTGGCATGATTGAGAGTATCAATTTCTCCTAAGGACTCGAACGTTGTGCCATCTATCACACTCACTGAATTGGAACTTTCATTTGCGACGTATACCTTTGTCGTTGGTCCCTGAGGGGTGAGAGGCTTAGCTACGCACCCTGACAGTAGACCTATAATGAGAACACCTCCCACAATGGGAAGATTTACGTGTGCCACTTTCATGACGAACCTCCTTCTTGAAGACTATTGAATAAAGTCGTGTAATACTTATCGAGCACGACCAAGGATCAACTGACCCTCAACTTCACCTTTTTTCACCGGGTGTTGATTTTGACCCGTGGCCGAAGGCACTTGTGTCGAAACATATGAATACGCTTCATCAACCGTGATGATACCATCGGCATCGAAGTCGGCTTTCCCCTTGAGTCCTTCGAGGAGATAATACGTGAAGACCCCATGTCCTAAGTCATCACGTTCTTCACTGACTTCACTGGCGCGACTTGCAGTCAAGACAACGCGGCCTTTTCCTTCTGACAGACGAGAGAGGAAATTGTCAGAGACCACGGCACGACGAGCCGCTGTCGAAAATGTTCGCCCGGCTGTTGCTCCACTATAGCAAGAATCGGTGATGAAAATGACCCGTTCAGCAGCAATTCGGTCGAATATGGTCTCGACTTCCCTCATTGGCAAGCCTGTCGTATAGAGGTCTTGCGGGTCAGCATCATACGGAATCAGGTATTTTTCTAGGCCATCTCCATCAGGGCTCGATGAATCGGTTTCTGGAGCGCCATGCCCGGCGTAGTAAATGATCACGGTATCCTTCGGTCCGGCTTTGCGTTTGAGCTCGGTGCCTAACGTGCGCTTGAGATTGACGAGCGTGGCTTGCTCATTTATGAGTGGGGTCATGTGTTCTGTGGGAATGCCTACATCCTTGAGCAGGTAGTCGTGAAAGGCCATGGCATCCTTATCCGCGTATTTCAAGGGGCGCACGTTATCGTATTGCGAAATCCCGATCACCACCGCCCAGATTTTGCCCTTATCCAACGTGCGTGTCACATTGAGCGTGCGAGTGGCCGAAATCTGATCTCCATCAAAAGCGGTAATGCTGATGGTATTCGTCCCTTCCCGTAGTTGAACGGATTCGGAAAATTCGTACGTTGTTTGAGGGGTATCATGTCCCGGTACTACAGCAATCCCACGACCTTGTCGTCGGGCTTGGAGTTCCTGATTTACACGGACCTCTATACGAGAGATGCCTTTTTCGCTCGCGGCTGCGCCGATCAATTGGATACGGTCAACCTTTACTTCCTGGTTCTCGAATGGTGAAGCCAACGCGATGGCTGGTGGGGTTTTCTGCGGTTTGGCTGAGGCCACCTGACTTAATTCTACCTTAAGTTGCTGAAGCTCGGCTTGATATTGACTCAGAGCTTTCTCTGCTTGCTCTCGTTGAGCATGTTCTGCTTGGAGTTTTTCCTCCATCGCCGAACGTTCGTTCGTTTGCGAGGCTGCCATTGCATCAAGTTGTGTCTGCAATTTTGTCATCTCTCGTTCTCGTTGGCGCAATGTCGTTTTGGTCTGTTCCCGTTCGACCCGCTCTCGTTCCAGCTCTTCTTGAGTAGCTGAGAGCTTGCTGTGTCTGGCTTGTGTGAGTTGAGTGAGTTTTAAATGGAGTGCCTCCATTTCTTGCTCACGTTTTTTAAGAGATTGTTCAATGGTTGCGCGCTCATTTTCAGCCTGCTGCAGTTGTTCATTTAGTGTAATAAATTGTGCGGTACGAGCGGTCTCTAATCCTTTTATCATGGGGATCGGCATGGTACCTTTGACGTGTGCCACGGTGATCGATGCTTGTGTTTTGGCAATCCATCCGGTTTCTGAATCAGAAAGCTGAATGCGGTACCAGTTTCCTAATTCTCCTATTGCGGAGAGAGTCTGATCTTTTTGAACTGTCGCGATTACCGAGGTTTCTGATCCTGCTCCACTCAGAATCGAAGCTTCTGTTTCGGTTACCGTGACAAGTTTGTTTGTGGTCACAATTTGAAGAGGGGGCTGGGTGTCAATCGCAAGATTTAACGTCTCATTCAAGAAGACGTGTTCAGACTTTTCTTGAAGAAAGAGTTT
>JBMYWX010000018.1:0-22415 GCA_049607825.1 Nitrospirales bacterium | reverse complement strand
CTAAAACTATATGAGTCTCCTATGGCCTTTCACTGTGTTATGGAATGTAGGTGAAGACCAATATTTGCTAGGGCGGTGTTTGACGAAGGGTATTTTCAGAGGCTTTTGATTAGGGAAGTAGTATCGAAAAAGTAAAGATGAAGCGGTAGTCTTCCGTGCCCTCACCTCCTTGCTGCTGACTTTCCTCATTCAAATTTTTCCATATTGGTAATTTAACTCCAGTCGCTACACTCATATTTCTCCAGTAGCCTCGTAGTCCTGGCAACATATACAACATGTCGCCGCCTGTCGCCTGTTCATTCTGTCCATTCGTACGATCTCTCCCAAGCTTGAGGAGCTGCGGCTCTACTATGACATCGAGTCGCAACTTTTGAGGCTGGTTTGTGTACGTACGATAGATGAGTGCTGGATTGACACGATATTCCGTTCCAAAACGAGTTCGATTGCCATCACCATAGGTATTCTCAATGAAGGCATTTCGAGAAAGTTCCAGGTTAAAGGTCAGTCGGTTAGTGATCGTCTTGGTTACCGTTAACCCGGTTAAATACGAAGGGGCGCCAAATCCAGTTGATTTTCCTGGATCAATGTTTCTATTGTTGTCACGAAGATTCTCATTTCCAGTTGGAATCGTGACGCCACCAAACAATGTGAACCGCCAATCTTCCAGATCATCGAGACTTTCATTGGACGGAATCAGTTGTAGTCCTTCATCCCATTTGAAGCCGAGTTGTCCGAAGAGGGAAATATCTGCAAAACCTTTAGTATCGAACCCCCCCGGTTCATCTACTTTTTCATTGTAGGGGACGAAGGCATATGCCGAGAACCATGGGGTTACTCCATATCCAATTCCAAAAATCCAGAAGTTCGCGTAGTCACTCTCAGGGTTCATTGGATTTGGGTCGAATTGCTTGTATTGCGCTCGATCAAGTTTTGTATAGAGTAAGATTTTTCCGTCAGGCAGGGTGGCAGAGGTTGCTGCTTCGATTGGTGCTCCTGGTCCCTCGAGTCCTGCGACGCCAATTCCCGCTACACCATGGTGTGCCAGAGACGTTGTTGTCCACCCGAGTAGGGTATTCACCGTGAGTAAACACAGAATCCATCGAGTCTTTGAGGGAAACAGATGAGCTACCATGTCTTAGCGATCTTCTGGCAACTCAAAAAATAATGCCGCTGAGCGAGTGAGTTTATCGGCTTTCTGGCTATCGCGTGGTGGTTCGTCAATGCTTCCGGTTAATACTTGGAGACCTCCGTGGCGGATTCGTACATTTATACGCCCATCGTTCCCTGTGACTCCTCTCGGGTTTCCATCATAGGCTACTGTCACACCTGGGAGAGGTTTTCCCTCCAGCATTACAAGGAGGCGAAGCTTTTGTCCATTCTCCAAAACGAAAGGGTTCTTTTCCAGAAGGATTTCTAATCCGTGTGATAACGGTCTGTTGCTCTGGACTGGCGTCCATGAATTTAGCAGTTTTGTATTTTCGAGTGCTCGCCAACTAAATACAGCGTCTGAGACGTTCTCCTTCGATTGATTGAGGGTCTCTGTCCATGTTTGTGACCAATAGCCGGAATCTACTTCGACCGTAAGGCTTCTGCAAGGACCGGGGATACGAGCGGGATATTGAGATAATTGACCAAATGTTTGAATGGTTCCTTCTGGTGATAGGCAGTGCCCTTTTTGGACGATTGAAGGGGCATAGGGGACGACCTTTTCGCCCTTATGCTCAGTGTGATGATGGCCACGATAGAGCACGTAGTCTTGGCCGTCCGTTTCATACCAATAATCGTGGGCTTGCGAAAAGTCGTAAATGAGCAAGATGAGTCCCAACGTCAGCACTATATGTCTTAGTAGCTGGGATCTAGTGTTCTCGGTGGTTCTAGGAGGAACAGATAAAGACTGTTTTGCAGAGTTATAAAATTTCATGACTGGCTCGTCTTGTTTAGAAATTGCCAATGATTGAATTTGAATCGGTTCACGATGACCATCACGAAGTGTAGAACAATTCCCACATTTATGACAATACGAAATCTGGTCCAGTAGGGACTTTCTATTGCTCTTGGAAGTAGAATATGTCTATCAATTTAGAGCCTCTTTATCTACCTACTAAACAAGGAGGCTCAATATGCCAATCTCTCTTTCAGTAGTTATATGGCCCATGTCGTATTCTGTATAAGCGCTCTCACTTCCCGGATACATTCCAGTTTTGAGTTTGCGCGACGTCTTCGTTCTCGAGGGCATCGTATCACATATGTGACCTATACGACCTTAGAGGATTCTATCGTGGGAAAGGGGTTTGATTTTATTGGAATTCCTTGGGGCCGTTCACTTTTTTCTGATTCTGAATACCAATTTTTTAAGAAGCTACGATATTGGCAGAAGTTACTTAAATGTACAGAGGTACTTCGATTGAGAAGGGAAATAATCCATCGATTCGTCACGAACACGGAACTTGATGACGCGATAAAAGGACTAAAGCCCGATGTATTGCTGATTGACCTTGAAATGCAAGCCTATGTCATTTCCACAAGGCACTTACGTATTCCCACTATACTCTTTTTTGAAATGTTTTCAGTATGGAAAACACCGGGTGTCCCTCCATTAGACTCTTCTTTCATACCTCGTGAACGCTGGTTTAATCGGTTGGTTATAGAATGGCTGTGGTTTGTTTGGGGAGTACGAAGATCTCTCGAAGTCATGCGTGATAAAATTCTACGCTTTGGAATTGATTGGTTGTCAGTGTTGAAAATTTTTGCACGACATAAGCAATTTCCATTTCATAAAGAAGCAGATCGTCGTCATTGGTTGACCCCTTTTGTTTTTCGTTCTCTGCCCGTGATAACCACCAATGTTCTAGAAATGGAGTTTTCACCAAATCTTCCCAAGAATGTCCATTATGTTGGTCCGTTAATTTCTCATAGAGGTGATCAGCAAAGAGCTGATGAGAATTTTGAAGAATTTTTTGATCATCTCACAAGTCGACGACAGGAAGAAGGACGTGTACGCCCATTAATCTATTGTTCGACAAGTACCTACATTCAAACGGACAACGAATTCCTGAGGACTGTCATTCATGTGTTTGAGATCAAAAAGGATTGGGATCTGATCTTGGGTTTGGGTAATAAAATGAAGGCTCATGAACTGGGTTCGATTCCCTCCAATGTATTTGCCTTCGATTGGGCTCCCCAACTGAGAGTCCTGGAGCATGCCAATGCCGCTATTAATCATGGCGGAACGACATCGATCAATGAATGTATCTATTTTGGCGTTCCTATGGTGGTCTATTCAACGAAATCCATGGATCATAATGGGAATGCAGCAAGAGTTGCGTATCACAGACTTGGAATTGTGGCCGATAAAGATAAAGACAAAGTCGAAGACGTTATCCAGAATATTGAATTTGTTCTCATGGATTCGAATATGAAAACAAATGTTTTGAAAATGCGTGAGGTGTATCTGAGTTATGAGAAATCAAATCGTGCAGTTTCGTTTGTTGAAAGTTTTATCAAGGAAAGTGCGAACGACAAATGATCCTAGAATTTACGAAGAATATTTTAAGGAAAGTTTATTTGGAAGATTTTGCTAGAAACTTCTTGCAAAATGTTCGAGAAACCAGAAAATCTTTATCCTGGCATCGCCAACGGAATTACGGCCGTCTAGATCGTCAAATTCTTGAAGAATATTTTGACCAGCATAAAGTGAAAAAACTTCATATCGGCTGTGGTCATAACGTCTTAGATGGTTGGTTCAATACCAATATTTTCCCACAGGACCCTAACGTATTTCATCTCAATGCCACAGAACAATTTCCTTTTCCTGATCACGCATTCAACTATGTCTTTAGCGAACATATGATTGAGCATGTTCCTTATTCGGATGGCTCACACATGTTAGCCGAATGTTTTCGAGTTTTAAATGTAAACGGAAAAATACGAATATCTACTCCCAATCTCTCTTTTTTAATTGATTTGTACTCTGAGGAAAAAACACAATTGCAAAAAGAATATTGCCACTGGATCAATAGTAAAGAAGCCACAGACAATGTGGTGGAAACCGCTCCCTATTATGTGGATACGTTTGTTATTAACAATTTCGTTCGCGATTGGGGGCATGAATTTATTTATGACGAAAAAACATTGCGGGGTTCTTTAGAAACGGCAGGGTTCTCAGATATTTGTGTATGTGCTCTTTCCAAGAGTAAAGATGAAAGTTTTCGTAATTTGGAAAATGAAGAACGAGAACCTGAAGGATTCTTAGCGCTAGAGTCCATCGTCATGGAAGGGACAAAAATTACCCCACAATGATTTTTAGGGGTTCTGAGGGACAAGTTCCCAAGAGCAGGGGAAAAACGTAACACCATAGAGCCGTTCGATACCTCGACCAGTTTGATAGAAGTCCGAGGCTTCCATGTCAAGAGTGGCACAATGATCGATTACATCAATCAATGTTGATCCATCGGAGATCCAGATGGAAATGGGGTATTGCCCGGGCATCAGGTTGAGATTTTTGATCTGTAATTCAAGTGTTCCTACTTCTGGATTTAATTGTAGGATTTCGAAGCTACTATTCCAAGTATTGAGCTCGGTAAGCAGAGTGCCTAGATCTGAGAAGATTTTTATACCGAAATAAGGCGTTCTCGTTTTCTTATTGACTTCAAAATTGAATCTGACAATTAAGCTATCGCCGCTACGAAAGAGATCCTGGGGCTGCTTTTCTAGATTGAGAAATTGAAGACTTGTAAACCGAATGGAGCCGTTTCCCGACCGAGTCTTGTGTTTCGTGAGATCAAAGATGTTCGCCTGCTTTTCCGCGAATGAGGACATGTAGGATCGAACCACATCTCGAGTGTCACCATCTTGACGAAGTTGCCCATTGTCAATCCATAGGGTTCGTGGGCACAGGTTCTCAATAGCCGCCATGTTATGGGAAACAAAAAGGACCGTTCTTCCGCCTCCTCTCAGATCATCCATGGCTTGTAAACATTTTTTTTGAAAAGCTATATCGCCTACTGCCAAGACTTCATCCACTAACAAGATGTCAGGCGCAAGATGGGCGGCAACAGAAAACCCAAGGCGCATGCGCATCCCTGAAGAATAGCGTTTGATTGGAGTATCAATAAATGTTTCGACGCCTGAAAAATTAATAATGGCATCCAATTTCTCGTTGATTTCATACTTTTTCAATCCGAGAATAGAGCCATTTAAGTAGATATTTTCACGGCCTGTTAGTTCTTCATGAAATCCTGTTCCTACCTCGAGAAGCGCAGACACTCGTCCTTGAAGTGTTATTTCTCCTGAAGTGGGATGAGTAATTTTCGATAGCAATTTGAGGAGCGTACTTTTCCCCGCGCCATTGCGGCCAATGATGCCGACGACTTCTCCCTTACTGATTGAAAAGGAAAGGTCTTTAAGCGCCCAAATTGTTTCTCTGTTCGAACGGTTTTTTCGAAATGGATCATGAAGAAAATTGGCGAGCATTTCTCGAAACATCGTTTCATGGTTTTGGCCAAGGCGGTATTGCTTTGACAACTTCTCTATCGTAATGGCGTTTTTCACTCTATATGATATCCGCAAATGTTCGTTCGGTTTTCTTAAAATACAGAATTCCAATGATCATGATGAGTCCTATCATACATGTTGAAATTCCAAAGGCCTGCCAATCAATTGATCGTGTCGGCATGAGCGTTGCCCGACAATTTTCAATAATCCCAGTCAACGGATTGAGGGCCAAGAGGAATTGGTATTGCTCTGGAACGATACTTGTCGGATAGATCACCGGTGTGATGAATAGGCAGAGTTGAATGCCGAATGGAATAGCATACTTGATATCTCTGAAATTCACATTCAATGCAGCCAGGATCATCCCACCTGATATGGCTAGAATCACAAGGGGGAGTAAAAAAACCGGCCACAGAATGAGTTTCCAAGTTGGTGTGATCTGGTAATACACCATCATTCCAACTAAGAGAACTGACGCAATGGCAAAGTCAACTAAGCCGCTTAAGGCTGCTGAGGCCGGTATTATCGCTCTGGGAAAGTAAATCTTCGTAATGAGGTTCACATTGGAAATGAGGCTATTTCCCGCATTCGTAAGCGCTCCAGAAAAATATATCCATGGTAATAACGCACTATAAGAAAAAAGAGGATAGGGAATTCCATCACTCGGCATTTTTGCAAGTTTCCCAAATAAGAGAGTAAAGACAATCATCGTAAAGAATGGCTGAATAACGGCCCACGATGCCCCAAGAATTGTCTGTTTATAGCGAATTTTAATATCTCGCCATACGAGGAAAAAAAATAATTCTCGATAGTCAATATATTCCCGTGCCCATTCCAATTTCATCATGCTTTCCTTGCGTTCCTTTTCTCTTCGATTCTTGCTTACATGCGAGAGGAAGACTGTTTCAGCGTCATCTTATACCATTTCCGCAACAGACCACATAGTCTACAATGGAATCAATCCATATTCTAAAAGTCGAGTTGCCATCGTATCGGCAAGATTTTGATGGCCATATCTATTCGGATGAGGGTCTATTTTAGAATTGATAATAGCTGGAATTTCCGATTCTGTATGATACGCTTTGACCTTAAAAACATGGAATCCAAAATTTTTTCCGATACCAGTAATTTCTGTAAACAAGGAATGGTCAAGCTTTGTCATCCCACCAATTCCCTGATAATAAAAAATGGCAAAGGGAATGTTTCTATCCCGGCAAAATCTAGCCATTTTTTGTAGATATGACATGGATTGATTTCTCCCCACTGATCGAGTATCAACAGAATGAGCCTCGGTTGCCTGTGTGTACGCGGCTAATTCAAGTGGGTAATAGATGAATAGACGACAAAGCCAGATTTTTCTTAGCAATAGATTGATGGTTTCCGGAGGTGATTTTCCTCGAAATGATTTCTTAGACCAGGGATCAAATGGTAAATCTACTGGCTGAATGTCAT
Source organism: Nitrospirales bacterium (assembly GCA_049607825.1). Taxonomy (GTDB): domain Bacteria; phylum Nitrospirota; class Nitrospiria; order Nitrospirales; family UBA8639; genus JAGQKC01. The sequence goes on along the minus strand of JBMYWX010000018.1, from coordinate 15,470 downwards.
TAGAGTTGTACAGGAGACTGATCATATCTGGTTGAAGTGTATCGAAGTAGTGTTGGAGAAAGTTATATTCTTGCAATGTATTATAACTACCAACTCCGGAGTTAATGGTGGTGACATTTCGGTCTAATTTCATCCTTAAGATTGCTTCAAGCTTCCGAGAAAATGTGTGTTCTTCGGGTACTCCCCAACCAAAAGTGATCGAATCGCCGAGCAGTAAAAGTCTTAGCTCTCCCATCTGCTTTTTCTGAAGGCTTCTTTCACGTAATCCCATCTCATTGGTTGTTACTTCCACCTTCTGATACACTTTCTTTAGCCCGGGTTGATGTTTATAGATCAGCGAATCGTCAGGAATCTTATCCAAGTGGTACTTATTAGTTTCTTCTAAATACGATATCCCAAACGGGTCCATCATCCGGATTCCGACTTCTGTGAGGGTCATGCTGACCAAAATGGAGGAAACGAACAAAATGATGTTTTCTTTTCTCTTGTGAAGGTATGGATAGATTGGACTAAATTGGGCTGAGACTAAGAGGAGTACACTACCAGTGATACCAATGAGAAAGATGAAATAGCTCGCTGAATAACGACCAAGGATTGTCGGATCTGAAGATTTGTGTGTCGCCATCCATAGGAGAATGGCGGTGAAAAATAGGGCCCAGCTGATGAGGAAGGCTCTAAACCACATCCTCCACCTCCTCTAAACCGGATGTTTTAAGAACTGAATAATAAGTTTTCAGTTGGAAACTGAATCAGGAGTTGATGAAAGGTTCTACATTGGCCTTAAAGGTTTCAACATATCGAAATGGCCTGATCGGAAAGTTATTTATTACTCTTTGCCTAGTTGTAACGCTGCTGTTATGTGAGCGCCTACTTGTAAAACATATGGTCTATTGAGTAACTGGCCAGAGTCGGGAGCTGGAAGTCGAATAATTTCAAGACCTTCACGCGCGAATGCTTTCCATTCAAGCCGAGGGTCAGGCATATCAACATTTTTACGTGCGGAAGCTAAAAAATATGTAATCTTTCCTGCATAAGGTTTGGGGTTATAGGTCTCAGACGCTTGTAGATTGGCAGCCAACACATGTGCGAAACTCTTTTGTAGGTGGTTGCCTCCATAAACATCTAACTTTCGAGCCATATTTATAAACACTTGTATTTTGTCAAATGTATGTGGAATCCAGTTAGGTGCCCCAATCGCTCTTAGCTGCTTATAGTAACGCCTGCTCCCGTCCCACACTTGTCCAAGATTTGGGAATTTATCAGGGTTAAAGGTACGAGTATCCGGAACCCAGGCCGGTAACCACGTATCCATCATTCCCAAAAAGGCGACGTGTTTGCCTTTTGCATGAAACTGTTGGGCCATCTCTAAAGCGACAAGACCACCCATACATCCTCCGACCAAAAAATAAGGACCCTGTGGTTGAATGTCTTCGATTTCTCTGATGTAGTGAGCTGCCATATCTTCGATTCGCGTAAAAGGTTTGGTTTTGCCATTTAATCCCAAAGACTGGATCCCATAAAACGGTTGATCGTTGCCAAGTATTTCAGATAAATCAGTATAGGTAAGAACATGTCCGCTTATAGGATGGGCAGCAAAAATTGGAGGTTTAGATCCTCTCATTTGAATTGGGACGACCGAGTTCCACAAACTTCTATGTTTATCCTTGGCTAAGATCTTCGCTAATTGTTCGATAGTAGGTGCATGGAGGATGGTTGACAATGGAAGATGTTCGCCAAAGGTTGTTTCAATTTTGGAAAACAAATTCACCGCTAGAAGGGAGTGTCCTCCCAATTCGAAGAAATTTTCGTGCCGGCCTATCGGGCTTGTTGCCAGCAATTCTTCCCATATCGTCGTCATTTCGATTTCTAAAGAATTGCGTGGTCGTTGAGATACAAATTGACCTTCCCAATTCTCTTGGGATTCTTCATTTTGTCCATTGATCGAAGAATCTCGAGGGTTATCAGGGTTAGTGGATCTATCTTCCTTGTTCCAAATCTCTCTGTGTTGGCCCTCATGTAGTTTTTGGTGTGAATTCTGTTGCTTGCTGGAGATCGTAGAGGAAAGTGCTGATAATGTTTGTTCGGGGATGCGGGTAATATGTTCAAGGACAGTCTCAAAAGAATCCAACAGTTGCTGTATTGTCCCATTGGTAAATAACGAGGTTTTGTACTCCATCGTGCATGAATATTCTTTTTCCCTCTCGGATATGGTGAGAGCCAACTCAAAATTGATGGCGCCGTTGTGGGTGTCAAGTGGGTTGATCGTCATTGCTGGGAGTCTAAAAGACTGGGTTGTGTAACTTTGAAAATCAAACATGGCTCGAGTCAGTGGCACTCGGTCAACATGAGCTTCGTTAACAATATGATGCAGAGGCACATCTTGATATTCCAAGACATCTAAGATTTTGATTCGGACATTTTTTAATAGTTCCGAAATTGAGATGTCTGTGTTGAGCATGATTCGAATCGGAACAATGTTGTTAAAGAACCCAATAAGAGGTTTTAACTCATCACGACTTCGCCCGCTAACGGGAGAACAGATAATGATGTCTTCCTGCCCAGAGTACTTAAATAGCACCACAAGAAAGGCCGTAAGAAAAACGATGTTGTGAGAAATCTCTTGATGGGTGCCCAGTGTGTTCCATTCCTCTAGGATTGATGATGGCAAGGTCAGAGTCTGGGATGCCGCTTCCAAGGTTGGTGTGTTGGGACGCGGTTGATCTAAGGGTAATATCAGAGGAGTGACATGATTCCCTAACTCTGCTCTCCAATATTCAACATGTTTCTGATATTGTTCACTCTTCAACCAATCACGGTGCCATCCAGAGAAATCAGCATATTGAATTTGTAATGGAGCCAGCCAAGGTTTCTTATGTGAGACTATGGCCTCATAGAGCGTGGACAATTCATTGAAAAATACGAAGAAAGACCAGCCGTCAGAAATAATATGGTGCATAGTTAGCACTAGGACATGCCTATCATTATCTGCCTGCAATAATTTGACGCGTAGTAAGGGACCTTTTGTCAAATCAAAGGGCGCTCTTGTTTCCAAATGGATCAATCGTTGAATTTCCAAGTCCCGTATGGTTTCGTCGATCGTTCTGAGATCAACTTGAGATAAGGGAAGCACCAGATTAGGAGCAATGGTCTGAACTGGATTCCCATCTACGGTTGAAAAGGTTGTTCTAAGGCTTTCATGGCGTTCGGTGATTTCCTCAATACTTTTTATCAGTGCGGGTATATGAAGTGCTCCTTCAACATTAAAAGCCGTATGCATATTGTAGGAGGGAGTGAGAGGCATTAGTTGAGTAAGCGACCATATTCGTTCTTGTGAAGGAGAAAGAGGAATATTCGTATTGCGTGCAATTGGTGTGATGCAGTCCTTTTCTTTTTTACCCAGGTAGTTGGTTCTTCGAAGGAAATGTAGAAGTTCTTCTTTTCGATTTTTTAGCTCAACTTTTAAGGATGGAGTGATAACTCCGGGAGGTGCGTCTATTTGTAGCCTTTCACCATTGACGGAAATGGTAACATCAGACTTTCGAAGAGACGTGAGAAATTCTAGTGTAGTCATATTTCGAATTTCTCTCGATCAGAAGAGATGTCCTGAGAAGAGTGAACACGATTTGTTTTTGTCCATATGAGAGTGTCAATCGCGTCACCTAGAGCTTCAATAGTTGGGTAGTCGAATATACTGCGCAGGGGAATGTCGACACCAAGGGTAGAGCGAATGTGTGAAACGACTTGGGCAATGAGCAACGAGTGCCCGCCCAACGCAAAGAAATTTTGACGAATTCCCACCTCATTCATGCCAAGGACTGATACCCAAATGGCTTGTAATCGTTCTTGTGTCACGGTGGCTGGCGCATCAGAATGTTTCTTGAGACTGACTGTTGAAATGAGAGGATTAGGTAAGGCACGGTAATCCACTTTTCCAGTAGCTGTTCGTGGAAGTTGTTCTAGCGTCACAAACACAGACGGTATCATGAAATCAGGTAACCGCTTACGTAAGACATGCCGAAGTTCGGATCGGACGAAATCGTTTTCTTGATCCTTCTCTTTGACATCATCCATAGTCCTGGATTCTGAAGGGTCATTTGAGTCAGTCGAGCGATTCTTTGGCGTATGAATCTCGGTTAACACAAGATACGCGACGAGCCATTGTCGATTGTCATGTTTTCTTTTCGATGTAGAAAACGCTTCAATTTTTTGATCATGTATCAATCGAGGAATGTGGTGTTCGATCGTTTCTGGAGAAATGTTCACATTCGTTGCCGATGAGAATTTGCCGGGAATGATCGATTGAGAACCAAGTTCTTTTTTCAACTGGAGTGCCAGGAGCATGCGCTTTTCAATCGTCAATTGTTGGACGCGTGTAGAGATATCCATATGAAAACTTTTACTTGTATACCCTATGATTTTTGGCTATGAAGAACTGTCCATAGCAAATAACGCCAAGTACAATCCACAGATGCGTACCCAATTCGTTGAAGCCATTGGATCTGAGTATGCAAAGGAACATGACAATCATGTTCCTTTTGATGATCCATCCACTGCTTCCACTTCTTTTGGCCTAGGCCTTGATCAATGGCCTCTTGTTTCCATTGCTTGATATGTTTCTGATAGAGATCATTTGTGGCTCCGGCATACTGATCCGAAAAAGCTAAGACACCTCCCGGACGAAGCCATCGATGTATATTGTTGAACATGTTAAACTTTTCTGTATCAAGAAGATGGTGAATGGCGATGCTCGATACGACAAGGTCAAACGTCGATGGTTCAAATTTCATCTCACTGAAATCAGCATGGATATACTCAATGGTCTTGTATTTCTGAAGTCTCGATCGACAACTGCTCAAAAATTTTTCCGATTGGTCAATTAAGCAGAGATTTGCGCGCGGAAACATCTTGGCAACCAATTCGGACAAATTGCCAGAACCACAGCCCAATTCTAAGATGTTTAGAGGTTTCCAACCTGAGGGCAGGTAATAGACGATGGCCCACAACATTTCATCGTATCGTGGTACACATAATTCAATAGCCTGATCATACCCCTCAACTATGCTGTCGAAAAACTGTTTTGACTTCTTTTCCATTTACCCACCAGGCATTTTAGGAATCTCATCAGAATTTTGAAGCATTTGATGGACGTCTTCTTTGGACAACTTCTCTATTTTTTCAAGTAATAGGTTTGTTTTCTCGGTAGGTAGCATGGATAACTGATCGATGAGAACATTGATATCCGTATCTGATGCTCCATTTCTGAGGGAATGTTGGTCGACATCGAGACCGTCCTTGATTATGACGGCTGCCTCCTGAACTCCTGGATATTGGCGCAGATGACTTTCTATGTCGCCTAAGTCTACGCGATACCCTCTAATTTTTACTTGGCGATCGATTCGCCCTAAAAATTCGAGATTGCCATCGGGAAGGCAGCGAACAAGATCACCTGTTTTGTATAAGCGATCTTCAGCATCCTCTGCAAAAGGATTGGGCTGAAACCGGCTTTGTGTCAACTCGGGGTCATTCAGATAGCCTCGAGCAATACCTGGTCCTGAGATGTACAATTCACCAGAGCTCCCTGTCGGCACAGGCTGTTTGTCGGCTCCTAGTATATAGATATGAGCATGTGGAATAGGTTGTCCTATAGGAACGGTTTCACTGCGAATTTCGGTTCGACAGTCAAAAACCGTACTCCATACCGTTGCCTCTGTGGGCCCATATTCATTAAAAAGCGCAGTCTGAGGAAGTCTTTGGAAATGTTTGTGAACTAGATCCAAAGGGCAGGCTTCTCCAGCCAGGATGGTAGTCATTAAGGCTGTGGGCAGGTACGACTCCGAAGACAACAGGAGCTGGTACAACGACGGAATGCAAAGCATATGGGATACCTGATTTTCTTGAATCAGATTGACCAAATAGGCAGGATCCAAGTAGAAGGTGTCTTCTGGGATATGCAGTGTGCCACCACAACTTAACGTCCAAAAAATGCCTGCGATCGAGCTATCAAAGGCAAAACTGGACAGTAATAAGAAACTTTGTACTTCCTGGGCATAATATTCCATTCGGGCTTGATTCGAACTTACCAAGTTTCCGTGCGTCACCATCACGCCTTTGGGCTGACCTGAGGATCCAGACGTGTACATGACATAAGCGAGGTGTTGAGGCAAGACGATATTCTTATGATTGTCTCTGGTTGGGTGTTGTGATATCACGTTCCAATCTGAATCCAGGCATATTTTTGTGGACGTGAATTCGGCGATCCGTTCCATATGTTTGTGTTGGGTGAGGACGAGCGAAGCTTGAGAGTCTGCTAGAATCCGTGCAAGCCTTTCGGAGGGATACGTTGGATCGAGGGGCACATAGGCCCCACCAGCTTTCATGACCCCTAATAATCCAATGATCATCTCTACGGATCTATCTGCCAAGATGACCACGAGAACATCAGGACCGACTCCATGTTCAATGAGGAAACTCGCAAGTTGATTTGCCTTGCCATTGAGTTGTTCATAATTTAGCGACAGAGGTCCAATGGCGATGGCTTTTTGGCGAGGGTTGAGTGTGACTTGTTGATCAAACCAATCAAGCCAACATTGCATCTTTGAATCTTCGAAGACTTCCTGATTCTTATTGCCGAAGACATGTTCTTGCTCTTCAGCACATAATAGAGGCAGATCTGATAGCGTTTGTTCTGGTCTTTCTGTAATTCCCTCCAATAAGGATCTAAAGTTTCCTAAAATTTGAGAGATGGTGATGTCTTCAAACAGATCTGTATTGTATTCAAGGGCGAGTGAAATGTGTTTCTGGTGTTCCTTCACAAACAAAGTGAGATCAAATTTAGACGATTCAATATCAACTTCAAGAGGCGTGGCCTGGATTTCTTGCAGTCCCCTTATCGATTCTGTGTGGGTCTCAAAAACATACATGATGTCAAAAAAAGGATTGTTTCGTGATGCTCTATCCGGATTAAGTTCTGCCACCAGCTGTTCAAAAGGGTAATCTTGGTTGGCGAATGTATTCATGACCTCTTCGTGAACGCACTTTGTGAATTCTTGAAATGTCGGATTCTGTGGAACATCAAATCTCAATACAAGCGTGTTCAGAAAAAACCCAATCAAGTTCTGAAGTTCTTCTTGGCTTCTATTGGCTATTGGTGTGCCAATTACGATATCTGTTTGTCCGGTATATCGAGAAAGCAATATGACAAAGGCTGTCAGCAGTATGTTAAATAGGGTCGTGTCCTGCTGTTTTCTGAGGCTCTGAAGTTTTGTGCTGATTGAGAGTGATAGGTCAAGAGACCGCAAGGCACCTGCGGAACTCTGTGATCGCTTTTTGATCCGATGGAACGGCAATTGAAGGGGAGGTGGCATGCGTTCCAATTTGGTTTTCCAATAAGCCAATTGCTGTTGCATGATTTCCCTTTGAAGACTCTGTTTTTGCCAATAGGCATAGTCGGAATATTGAAGAGTTAGTTCCGGTAAGTGAGTCGGTTTGTTGTGGAGAAAAGCGTCATAAATAGTGCCTAATTCCTGAAAAAAAATGTCAAGCGACCATTGATCGGAAACACCATGATGCATGGTTAGTGTAAAAACATGGTGATCCACAGCTAGATTGAAAAGCACGGCTCGGATCAGGGGACCCTGATTCAATAGAAATGGTCGTCGGACTTCTTGTACCGACAGGGATTTGACCAACTGATCACGGAGGGATGAAGGATGATACGCCAGATTTATAAGGGACATCTTGATCTTCAGATTGGGAATGATGACGGGGAATGTTTCCCCTTCCTTTTGTACGAATATCGATCGTAAGACTTCATGGCGTCGTATGATCTCATTCATGGCTTGTTCGAATACCCCGACATGTAATACGCCTGCAAGGCGAATGTTGGTGAACACGTTGTACGAAGGATTTGAGGGAGCCAATTGATTCAGAAACCACAGCCGGTCCTGGGCAAAAGACATGGCTGGTTGTTCGTCTGCAGGGCGAGGAGTAATTCGCGTGAGCGTGTGCGTAGAACGTAAGCCCCCTCTGACATGCTTTTCTAATAAAGCGAGTTTCGCAGGGGAAAGCTTCGATCGTCGGGCAAAAAGGTCTTCTTCGCTTGCCATAAGATTATGATCTGTAAAATGATGAGAACGTTTCCATGGAGGAGCATCAACTTATGTTATTGGACTCAGCTATGATGACTTCATGCAGGGTTATCGTCCTTTGATCAATTTTTCTCGCTCCAGTCTCCATAGTTCCGTCAAGAAAGACCAGAAGCTTGAGCCTCTTCTTCAGTTAATCCTTCAATATCGGAAAGCAGCGCGTGCTCAATTTTCAGGGCTAATTCCGCGATGGTTGGTGCCTCGAAAAACACTCGAATGGAAAGATTAACCATCCATATCTTCTCTACTCGTGCTATTAAACGAGTAAGGAGCAGAGAGTGTCCGCCGAGATCAAAAAAATTATCTTCTATTCCTATCTGTGTGATCCCTAAGATTTCCTTCCATAACGTAGCCAATTGAGATTCAATACTATTTCGAGGAGTCGTATATACTTTAGCCGAGCGATCGATTAGTTCATCTGGGTTTGGCAAGCGATCATGATCTAGCTTGCCATTCACGTTGAGAGGTAATTCAGGGATGCGTATAACATGAGAGGGAAGCATTGAATCAGGAAGATATTTGCTCAGGAACTGTTTTAAGTCTTTAGGGTTTGATTTATGCTTTGAGGTGTAGTACAAAATCAACCGATTTTCCAGACTTGCACTCGACTGTTTGCTTTCCTGATAGCCAATTTCCTCCAAGATTGTTTTGACTTTGTCTACGTCGATCTGATCGTCTAGTTCTTTTATTGCGGCCTCTCTTTCTTTATGTCCCAACCGAACGTCCCAACTGTATGGGAGTGCATAGTTGTGGTAACCGCGGATCTCTTTGTGGATATAAATCCCAGCTTCATTGATCAAACAATTTGTCGACCTCCCAGTGTCACTGGGGCGAATCCAAGGTGCTCGTGTATGAAGAAATTCCAGCATATCTTCTAGCGACACATCACAATAGCGGTAGAAATCGATAAATTCGATGTCTTTGAAAATAGTGTCGTCTGCAAAAATTTTGACATCAAGCAATTGAGATACAGCGTCGTCGACTCTGTGATAAGCTTTTCTTGCCTCTAAGATGGCTTGATCGATGTGATCGATATCGAAGTCTCGATTTTGGAAAAACCCTGCAAGACGAGTTTCAAAAATTTGGCCTCTGGATAGACCCGTGACGATGTATCGAATATCTTTTTCCCTGGCTAGATTCATGCTCATTGTGTAGATCGTTTTAAAGCATCCATTACAGACGTTACTAAATCGTTTCAGACTATCAACAAAGATGGTATTCATTGCGGGCGTGTGGCCAAAAACGTGATCAACGTTCAGGGCATTGACAACGCGTTGGATATTGGCTTTTGCCTCATTTGAAATAAAGCCATTGTCTAGGGAAAATACGAGCACCTTTAGTCCCATTTCGACAAGTTGATAGAGCACGTACGTACTGTCTTTTCCACCGCTTAACAACATGAGGCAATCATAGTCGTGCGTTCGAGTATTCTTCTCGGCCTCAAAAATTTCTTGTAGGTCTACCATCGATTTAAAATAAGAATCTGAAGCGGCTTTATAGGTTTCATAATCAAGGCAAATATTGCAGACCCCATGCGGATCAATCTGTACTTCCGGGAAATTTGAGGTCAGGCCACATCGTACGCAATCTTCTGTATTCGCATTAACACGATGTTTGGGTGTCAAGATCTTACAGATACAGTTTTCAACGTCGGGATGAGTGAGAAGTAGAGCCTCAATTTCCGCAGGTTCGATTCGTACCCCTTTCACTTTGGCCTGCTCGTCAGCTCTTCCTCCATAGATGAGGTCATCAGTAGAGATTCGTTTGGCGAGATCTCCCGTGCGATACATTCTTGCTCCGGGAATAAACGGATTTGGTATAAACTTTTCTGCGGTCAAGTCCGGTTGCGTGAGATACCCTTCTGCCAGCCCTGTACCGGAAATATAAATTTCTCCCATGACGCCTTTTGGAACTGGATTTAAGTATGAGTCAAGAAGGTAGATTTGTGTGTTGGTAGCGGGTTTTCCAATAGGAACGGATGAGTTGGTATCATGTTTCTCGTTGAATTGGTAAATCATACACCCTACGGTTGCTTCTGTTGGACCATACTCGTTATGAATTGTGATCTTTCCATTAAACCTTTGGGATATATCCCTGGCAAGTTCTGATTTGAGATCCTCACCACCGAGGATTAATATTTTGGTTGCATCACTTCGAACATCCAACTCTCTCATGACCGCTAAGTGTGAAGGGGTGAGTTTAATAATACCCACTCGATCATCCCGAAAGACTTGTGCAACTGCCAAATCATTATCAGTGTCTGTCTCTTGCTGATGGATGACAACACTAGACCCCGAAATTAGGGGGACAAAAATAGAAGTTATCGTGAGATCAAAGGATAGGGATGTGAACCATGGAAAATTAAGAAGGGTACCTTTTAAATACACCTCTTTGGCCCAAGAAGCATAATTTGATAGTGCGCGATGAGGAATAATGACACCTTTGGGATTGCCAGATGTTCCGGACGTGTATATGACATAGGCCACGTCTTCTTGAGCAGGTTGAGCAAGGAAGTCGCTGACTGGTGTATTGAATTCAGCATCCTTGGCTATGTCGATTATTTCTCCATCATAGTCATCAACGTCCAGCAATTCCCATTGAGCTGAATCGGGGACTAATACCATACGTATTCCACTACTTTGTAAAATATAGCGGATTCGATTCTTGGGATATCTAGGGTCGATAGGGACAATTCCTGCTCCAGATTTTGTAATCCCCAATATTCCAACTAATGTTTCAATAGATCGTTTGCCTACTATTCCAATCAATTCATTTCGTGAAACGCCTTTTTCTTTTATCCGAGCCGCGATATGGTTCGCCTTTTTATTCAATGAAAAATACGATATGACGGTGTCTTCATTGCCACAATCTAAAGAATAGACGCGGGACATAGCGGCAATTGAGTCTGGTCGTCTTGTGACCTGGTCGAGAAAGAGTTCCATGACTCCCTTCCACGGCTTTTGGGTGGATTGAGTCATGTTCCATTTATAGAGGATGTGAGATTGTTCCTCGTCCGTAAGTGCTTGTGCTTGGGAAAGATTTTTTGAAGGCTGTGTAACGAGCACTTCAAGTATGCGTCGAAAATGTTGAAAGAAGTTCTTCACGGTGTGTGGGGTAAACAGATCAGTGCTATATTGAAAGTCAACCTGCAATCCATCACTTCTTTCTGTAATAAACAGCATAAGGTCAAACAAGGTCGTGTTGGATTGGGGGGGGATATTTTGCACCTCAAGCTCGCCGATCGAGAAATTGAGATCAGGAACGATGTCGAGGATCAGCGCCACCTGAAATAGTGGATTGTGACTCATATGACGTTCAGGTTGGAGTGTCTCGACCAATTTTTCAAATGGTAAGTCCTGATGCTCATATGCATCGATTGTCGTGGTTTTGAGTCGAGTCATGAAATCTTGTATCGTTGGATTTCCTCCAAGATTTACTCGAAAGACAAGCATATTCACGAAGCAACCGATCACATCTTCTGTTTCTTTCCGATTTCTGCCACTCACTGGCGAGCCAATTAGGATGTCATCTTGGCCACTGTATGTCTTTAGTAACATTGCATAGGCGGCGAGTAAGATCATGAAGAGGGTGCACTCATGTTTTTGCCCAAAGATATGGAGTGTCTTGACGAAGTCTATTGAGAGAAAAAATGACTCTCTTTTACCTTTAAATGAGGGGTGTGCTGGTCTCATATAATCGGTTGGAAGTTCTAGAATAGGTCTCTTGTCCTTAAGAAGGTTTCTCGCATATCTCAGTTTTTCCTCTAGTACCTCGCCTTGAAGCCATTGAGATTGCCATTCCGCAAAGTCTGCGTATTGAATGTTGGCCTTAGTATCATCTTGCACTTCCCCATTCAGCACTGCCAGATAATACTGGTTTAATTCTTTTAGAAGGAGGTTAAAGCTCCACCCATCTGAAATGATATGGTGAATAGTGATGATGAGCACATGCTCATCATGGTTGAGCATGACGAGTCCAATTCGAATTAAACTTCCATGATCCAGAAGGAAATTCTTGAGATTATGTTTGTCGATGAGATGTTGAAGAGCCTCATCTTTTTCTTCTTCCTCTTTGGCTTGTAGATCAACGATCACAGGTTTCAATCCAGTTGCTGGACCAATCGATTGAACAGGCTGTCCGTTTTGCGTTGAAAATGTCGATCGAAGAATTTCGTGTTTCTGCTCAATCGTTGCAAGGCTCCGTTCGAGTGCTGTGATGTTTAAGTTCCCTTTGATTCGAAGAGCTTCAGTGGAGTTCAGAAATGGATTACCCGAATTCAAATTTTGAAGAAACCACAGTCGTTTCTGAGCAAATGAAAGAGGATGAGAATCGGCATCGCGTCGTTTGGGAATCTTGTCATCCGAAGGAAGTCCAGCATCTCGACGCAATCGTTCCAACAATTCATATTTCTTGGAGGTGAAATTGAGCTTTTGGCTCAGAGTACTAGCTTTAAATTTCATGGCTCTCAGTGGTTTTCATTGACGGAAATTATTTTTTAATCATGAAATCAGTGAAATTTAACTACCAGAATAGGGCATCTGTTTCAGATGGAGGAACTTCTCGTCGACCTCTTCTTCTGATAGTTCTGCAACCATGAGAATTAACCTCGCGGTGGCATGAATATTCTGATGCCCTGCGGTAAGTTTTCCTAGCTTCTGCGAGAACTCTGCGACGGTTGGATATTCAAACAGCGATCGCACCCCAAGTTCGTATTGGAATAACTTACGAAATTCGGAGATCAGGCGTGTGGCAGCCAATGAATCGCCTCCCCACTCGAAAAAGTTGCTGTGGATACCGACATTCTCATGATTTAAGACATTTTTCCACAATCCTAGCATCACCTCTTCGACAGGATTCCGAGGAGCATCACAGACTGATTCGACAGCTTCATCTTGTAGATTTGGGATGGGGAGCAACTGTCTATCGACTTTGCCATTTCTTGAGAGAGGGATCTTCTTCATAAAGACGAAAAATGAAGGGATCATATAATGAGGAAGATGTTCATTGAGATAGGCTCGTAAAGTTTGGATCGTCACGACTTGGTGCGGGTTGATGACAAGGTAGGCAACAAGATGCGAAATGATGGGCCTCGAATTGTCAGAATCTTCACCGCTAACTGATGAATTGATCTTCTTGAGAGGTTCATCGGTTTGTGAGATGACGACGGCTTCGCGTACAGAGGCATGTCGAGTGAGGGCAGCTTCTATTTCGCTTAATTCAACTCGATAGCCACGAATTTTTACTTGATGATCACAACGACCCAAACATTCTAACGATCCATCAGGCAATGTTTTTCCAAGATCACCGGTACGACATGCTCGTTCTCCAGGCACATCTCCATATGGAAAGGGAATATACTTCTCAGCAGTAAGATCAGGCCGATGCAAATATCCTCTGGCTAAACTCAAACCGCTCACGTAAATTTCCCCGCATTCCTTCGCTCCCAAGCGTTCTAGTTGTTCGTCCATCAGGCTTATTTTTGTCTGGCTGATTGGGAGTCCAATTGACGCATGAGTTGACCAGGAATGAGGGTTTGAGGGGAAGATAAAACATGTGACGGTATGCGTTTCGGTAAGACCATACATGTTGATAAACCGGCAAGTGTCATTCCTTTGGAAAAAATTAATAACTTGAGAAGTCATCTTAATCGGCTCGCCAGCAGTAATAATATCTCGAAGGTGGTCAAATACAAGTTCTTGATCATTGGCGATTGCCATGAAATTTTGCAATGGAGCAAAAAATAAAAGCATGCGACCGATTGTGTTCTCCTGAATGAATGAAATGAGCTGGAAAGGGTCATGTCGGATCGTATCATCAATTAAGTAGAGTGTTCCCCCAACACAGATCGTGGAAAATAATTCCTGATTGGATGCATCAAAACTAAACGAGGTAAAAAGTAGGGTTTTAACATTATCTCCATTTAACGTTTTGGTATGCCAAGAAATAAGGTTAGCGAAGGCATCATGAGCCATGGCCACGCCCTTTGGTTCACCAGAGGTGCCGGAGGTATGAATGACATAGGCCAAGTTTTTGGGGTGAATTCCTACGTTAACGCCCTCTTGGGGAACTTGGTCTGTCTGCTGAATATCCTGATCAAGGTTGATTGTGTGGCTACCAGTCCAATCACAATTAGTGGAGGAATGACTGTCGAGAATGACATGCTGGACTTTGGCATGACGAAGGTGAGCGATTATTCGGTTTCGTGGGTCATTAATATTAAGGGGAGTGTAGACGCCACCCGCCTTAAGAACTCCAAGAATTCCGATGACCGAATTAGTTGGGTGACCGACGTATATCCCAACGATAGTTTCCGGTCGAACCCCTATCTGCTTAAGACGATAGGCAAGTCGATTGCTTTGTTGGTTTAGGGCTTGGTAGGTAAATTGATGGTCCTTATAGACCAAGGCAATTCTGTCAGGAGTGCGTTCTACCTGCCGTTCAAACAATTCATGAACAGAGGCGAAATTGTGATCAGCATTGTTATTCCCCATGACAAACCTAGATAAAGTGTTTAAACCGCCTCACTCATGCGGTCTTAGACTGAGGTCTACAGCTATGCCTAGGGATGTATGGATCCCACGGGTAGCATGGCGTAAGCCGGAATGACATGAAACTGCCTCCCAGTCTGTCCGGGTTTCCCGGTCATACTTTGTGTCGTTAGGCCATCCTAATGTCTGTAGCCACTCAGAAAATTGTTTTCCATTGGTTTGTGGGGCCATTTTCCTGATACGCCTTGTACCCTGATTATGATATATTAGGGACTTTTTACTCAAGTTTCTTACCACGGTTCTCAGAGAAACCCTCATTATAGGTATTGACAAATGCGATGAAAAGATTCTTTCTATTTAGGAAATCTCTTAATGCAACGGCCTGTATAGGTCACATATAATTTCTTATTCCCTTAGAGGAAAGAAAAGTAACTGTGATTCGACTCATTCCTTTTTTCGTCGTTATATTTCTCACTTTTCAAAGTCTACCTGCCTTTTCTCATTATCTTTGGGCAACAACCGACCCTGATTCGGGAAAGTTCGGAAGGACCTATTTACACTTTGAGGATGGGCCCAGACCAGGTATTGGAGAATATCTTCAGCCATTTGCCGAGCAGGGTAAGACCTGGGTTCGAACATTGACAACTGACCCTACTCTCCCAGTTCAGATGATCGACATCAAAAAGGATGAAAAGAGATGGCTGGCAGCAGAACTTCCCATAGCGGGGCCTCGAAGTATTGAGACGTATGCGAAGTGGGGAGTATGGCGGTTTCCAGACACTGGCATCGATACGCTACTTCATTATTACGCCAAGCATCTGGATGTGAATTCATCGAA
>JBMYWX010000017.1:3906-22433 GCA_049607825.1 Nitrospirales bacterium | reverse complement strand
CTGTGAGATGTATCAGAGTATCCGACCTCGACACAACGTCACGTTACGCGCTTTTTACCTTGACCAACATGAAGTCACCAATACACAGTTCCATGCCTTTATCCAGGCAACACAGCACACAACACAGGGAGAAAAAAACGGAAAGGCCTTTGGATACACCGACAATCCTGAATCGTGGGGTGAGGATATTCAAGGGGCGAATTGGCAACGGCCTGAAGGCATGGGATCCGTGTTTGATTCAGACCGGGGCAGCCATCCAGTTGTGTCAGTATCTTGGGCAGAAGCCCAGGCCTATTGCGAATGGAGCGGGAAACGCCTGCCGACGGAAGCTGAATGGGAATATGCCGCTCGTGCCGGTACTGACACCCAATTTTGGTGGGGCAATGACTATCCAACGTTACACAAACGGGGAAACTTTTCTGATCAGGCGATGCAATGGAAAAATCTGAGTCTCCCAATTATGGGAAGCTATCTGGATGAGTATCCTCGCACAGCACCTATCGACTCATTTGAAGCCAATCCTTGGGGACTCCATGACATGACGGGAAACGTTCAAGAATGGGTATCTGATTGGTATGACAAGACCTATTACAGACAAAGCTCGAAACAAAATCCATCAGGTCCAGAACATGGCCGATTGAAAGTTATTCGTGGAAATTCCTGGACGTCCCAAAATCTTAGTCTTGCTGAACGCTCTCCAACTCTTCCAACACATATTAGTTCCGACATAGGCTTCCGATGTGCAAAAGATGATAGCAATCAATCAATCGAGCAGGCCACCGACAACGGCAGAACACTTCAACCCTCGGCCAGTGAAACGTCCACAGAGTCTGAAAAAGAGCACTCCGGAAAACCTATCGGGTCCAGCGTTGCAGAGATTCCTCTCAAAGAGGACAGCGCATCTATCAATAAACCAAGTCAACCAAACATGAGGTTGATTCCGAGTGGAAAAATCAGACAGGTCGCCATCGATACATTCTTGATTGATCAATACGAAGTAAGCAACAACGAGTTTCAGAAATTTGTTGAGGCAACCGACTACCAAACCACAGCCGAACAAGCCCTTGGTGGTGATGTATTCATTGGTGATCGATTTGAAAATTATTTCGGAGTGAATTGGCGAGAACCGGAAGGACTGTGGTTATTCACACCGGATGAGAAGACCTCAGTGTTTGATACGGGTCGCGCAGAACACCCTGTCACGCTCGTCTCGTCGAAAGATGCACAGGCGTACTGTAAATGGGTTAGGAAACGATTACCAACCGACATTGAATGGGAATACGCGTTAAGAGCAGGAAGCACCACAAATTTTTGGTGGGGTGATGAACTTCCCGCCTCTCAGATAATTGGAAACTTTGCTGATGAAACACATCAACAGGCCTTTCAGCAACGAAAGCTCGTCATTGTTCACGACTACCGCGATCAATTTGCCAGAACCGCCCCCATAGGATCATTCATCCCAAATGCCTGGGGACTATACGATATGGCCGGAAACCTTGCCGAATGGGTATTGGGTACTTCAGATCAAGAAGACCATAGGGTTGGCATTGTTCGAGGTGGGTCATGGGCGAGCGAACCCAAGGATCTTCGATCAACAACTCACAAGATATATCCGCTCTTGACGGCTAAATCGGATATAGGATTTCGATGCGCACAGGATGTACGGTAGATCAAATAAGAAATGATCAACGTTGACTAGGTGCGTATCCGTTTCTTTTAAAGTCTAACTCACATTGACTGTCAAACCTTTGTCACGTTCTTCGAGGAAATATGGAATCTATTTCCCTTTAGAATCTGCAAGCTAGAATCACCCAAGATTCTCAGACGCCTTCTTAGAGAGAAGAGAGTAGACTTGTATGAGCTGGACAAAATACGAGAATCGCCGGAAAAGGCTAAGGGCTCATTCGCATAAATACGAATGAGCCCTTTTGCAGGGAGGGCTAGCAGGAGGAGTGATGATGGGTGAAAACCCTAGCCCTCTACAGGTGTCTGTTGAGTGAGACCACAATCATACATGTAGGCCTTTGACCAGTGATCAATTTTTGGGGGATGCTTTATCTAGTAAGCGACTCATCTCCTTTTTGACTTTTTTCTTAGCCGCGCCTTTCTTCTCAGTAGCTTGGGAGGAGGAACTCGAAGAACGAGCCTTCGTATCCGAGCGACTTTGTCCCTGTAACTTTTTGAATGCGTCCTGTGCAGACCCGGCAAAACTCGAGACCGGAATAAGAGTCAGTGCGCCACCAACGGTAAAAATCATGAGTGCTGAAGTTAAACGTGCAATCATATGAATCCCTCCCTAATAAAACATATTAATGAATTTGTCTTACTGTCTTCGATTTAGTAACGCTCAATACTATCGAATGAAAGAAAGACCCTCCATAGATAGGGTAGCAAAACATGTTCCTTCTCAATCCAAAACCAGAAACATACTCAAAATATTTGATAATTCAATAACTTAATTTGATTTAGCACAAGATGGCACAGGTAAGATTATGAGAGGATCTGTAGGGTATAGAGTTCAGAGGAGCAGGCCGCTCCCTGCAGATGAATGGAAGATTATGAATCTTTCTGACTCAAAAGATTCTGAGATGTATTTGGCTGGCCAAGAAGCTTGCGACGGCGGTACCGAAACATACAGCGAATGGCTTTGATCCCATCTTTCCAGGTAATTTTCTTCCCCTCTGCACGACTGCGAGGGAAATAGGAAATCGGCACTTCACAGATTCGCCATCGACCTTGCGCAACTTTACCCGTTAATTCAAGCTCCAACTCAAAACCGGCTTCATTCAAGGTCATAGCATGAATCACTGATCGTTTGAAGACCTTGTAGCCCGTCCAAACATCAGATAAGGATAGTCCTGTCAAGACATTGGAGAGTGCCGTGATCAATTTATTGCCAATGTACCCAGCCATCGTCCACATTGGCCTTTGAGGACTAAGAAATCTCGAACCATACACCACATCGGCTGTATCATTCAGGATGGGCATGAGAAGAGACTCATAGTCTTGCGGATTATATTCAAGATCGGCATCTTGCACCAACACAATGTCACCACGCGCTTCTCGAAACCCTCGATGCAACGCAGCACCTTTCCCTAGATTCTGAGTATGAAACAAGACTTTAATATAATGTCTAGATAGACCTGCCCAGGCTGGATCCCGGCCGGCCTGGATCGTATTCAGCAATTCACCTAACCAGAGAGCAGTCCCATCAGTGGACCCATCATCCACAATGACAATTTCTTTTTCTACTCCACCTAAGACAACCTGATGCACTCGTCGCAGGAGCTCCTCGATCGTGTTCAGTTCATTGAACACTGGAATAACGATAGAGACGATGAGTGGTTGTGACTCGTCCAACATATTTTTCTCAGCACAGCATCCAAGCCTATGACCTGCCCTAGAACCTAGAAGCATGTTCATCTATGCCATTATCTCATGGGATTTTTCCTTTGACCAATTATTATTTAATCACGTGAGATCTCATTCATACGCTCGCTAGACATGTGACTCATTGTGCCAGATTCGATGGCTTTTGGAAGCAGGAACATAGCATTATCGGCTCCGACTTATACTTGAACGAATGTTCTTTCTTGGATGTCCACGTTCATTGGGCATCGAGACGTTGTGAAAACATCCACGAGAACAATCCCGGTTCGACATAGGCGTAATTCCATGAAGCATGCCCAACATACCGATACTCCGTATACTTCGCCGGATTTCCAAAGCGATGTAAAGCCGCCACCATGTTTCGCGATTCCGAGACAGGCACCACATCGTCATTCTCCCCATGAAATACCCAGGTTGGGGTATACCCAATACGCGTCGCGGCATCAGAAATACTCATGCCTGAAAGTCCTTGCCCATCGATAGCTTTAGGGTTCGTGGCAATACCCAGAGCCGGTCGAGAACGACCAGCCACCGGCACAATGGCGGCAAACTGATCGGGATATTTCGCCGCTAAATACCAGGTTCCATATCCACCCATGGACAGCCCCGTCAAATACACTCTCCTTCGATCTCCATAAAACTCCTGCATGGACTGCTCAAGAGCATGGAGAACCAGCTGTTCCATCTCGCCATCTGACCACCTGCCGCCCTCACGACATTGAGGAAAGACAACAATGGCTGGCACTCGTTGCGGATCTCGTCGTATCACCAAACCTAACCCATCTTTGGTCGGAAGTAGCCCGTCATTTCCCCGTTCACCTGCGCCATGTAAAAAAAGAATCACCGGCCAACGCTGAGTCCTGCCCCAATGTTCCGGTACATAGACTTGATAGTGATACGCACCACCTGACAATGAAAGCGATCGCCTCAGAAAGCCCGTCTCAATTTCAGCACTCTTGGCAGACGAGAGACACAACGAGCTTGAGACGACGAAAGACAGCAGAACCACAGAACTGATGCGAGTTGTCCCCTGCATCATGAAGTTCCTTCTGAAGAATGCATATCTTCTCATGTTCAATTCCTCATCCTGATGTGCAGTATAGTCCTATCACATGCAGCCATACATTCTCGCTTATTAGGGGTTATGGATACTACTATCTTCCAATGGTCACCAACATGTAAGCGCAAGTAACAACCTCGCCATCCTCAACCAGTCAATACTGAAATACCAACGTTTCGAATTGATCGCTACTTTTTTCTCAAATCGTTATCTGAATGGATACATTGGTAACGTTACGCCCCCAATGAGTTCATATTTCCAATTCCCTCGACAACGAAATCTTTACGACAACCGAGATATGTTTATTCCAGAAAAACAATAAGTTGCATTAAAAAAAATTTAAGGATTTGCCCCTGTCCTCTCTGGCATATGAACTGCAGTTACTAAAATATATTTCAAACACACACAATGCCCCAAAAACCCTTTGCGACAACAGGTCTAGGAGGAAGGAGAAAAAAGACAATGCACCCACTATCCACATATTCCCATCGCTATTTTCAAATCGCAGGAATCATCATTCTCTCCGGCATCATTTCTGGTTGTGCACTTGGGAAATGTGTCTCATGGGATGAGATACCGGTCACACGAAGCATGTGTCATACAGGAACAACTCATGATGGATGTGGGACTTTCTACGCAGCTAACACCCACACTACATTTGAAAAAGTGTGCACCGCAAGGCTTCCAGCAGAATCGCAGAAAGCAGTCGTGAAGGCTACTAATCCATAATTCTATTTCAAGCCTCCACTATAGAATAGTGATGAACAGGGGGGAATTTATACTGTTTTTCCCAAGTGCCTTTGCATTCGGCATAGACTAATCGCCAAAAATCAAGGAAAGGGAAGGACAGGAAAGTATGCTCTATCTTACCAAGGTGGTGACCCAGGTTGGACGAGCACCAGTTTGGTATTGTGTAATTTTTTTGAGATATCCCGTATCGGGATGAATCTTATAGACACCGAGCCTCGCATCTCCCTGGCCGGCCACATAGAGAAATTTTCCAGATTTACTTATACAGAATGATCGTGGGAAATGCTCGCTTGGGAAATGGTTGATGAGGCTCAAGTGTCCATCTTTCGGGTCAATTTTAAAAAAAATAATGCTATCACGTTGGTGTTCATCATCCCGACTTGAGATATAGAGAAATTGATTATTGGGAGTAATATGTAAGTCTGCCGTTGAGATACTTTTTACATTTTCTTTGGTAGTTACGATATTCTGAGTAAGTTTCAGCAGTCCTTTTTCCGAATCCCACGTCCATGTGGCAACACCGGGATGCATTCGTTCTTGGGTGGTATAGGCGATATCTAATTGACGATTAAAAACAAGATGTCTTGGTTCACGCGCACCGATTGTTGGTCCACTGGCGAATGTAGGAGTATTTAAAGCAACTTTCCCTGAATTCGCATCGAATGTAATCTGGAAAACTTTATTTGGGCCCGTAGCGGGAACTAGAATATACCGACTATCTTGCGAAAACACCGCGGAATGAGTCTGTTTTTCAAGAAGGATCTCTTGTACGATTTCCCCCTCATATACTCCTTTTGACAATTTCCAGACAGACATTTTCCCATACTTGTAATGGTTCCCGATAAGGAAATCACCTTTTGCATTTGTCTGCAAGTAGGTCGTACGCATTGGAATTGGTGCGTTGTGTACAAGGGTCAGCTTTGCATCATCTTCGATACGATATGTGGCAATGGAGAATGGCTTTTGGGAACCTGGAAGTTTTGCCACGATATAGAGAAAAGTGTGGTCCGGAGAGAAGGTCATTGGCCCAGCGCCATCAAGGTTCACTATTTGATGATCGCGTAATGTACCTGTCTGTTGATCAATGGCCTTCACTGCAATGGTATCGCCGGAGGCGAGATAGAGATATTCTGCAGCATATCCCTGACAAGGTATTCCTAAAACGACAATGATGAACACGGTACGTTGCAAAAAAGCCATTAAGATTCTGTTATTCATGTCACTCATGCCAATCGTCATTCAAGTTAGCTTTGGGATGCTGTCCAAACAGATCATCTGTGGGCTTGCTCAACGACATGTTCACTACCTGGTTTGATCTCTATATGCGTCTTGAGTCCTTGTAACAGCCCTTGCATACCTTTGTGGTATTGTGCGCGAACCATCAGCCTATCGAGCAGTCGGCCAACCCAACCATATTTGAGTTGATAGTCAGGAGAGACCGATACAATGGTGTGTGCTCCGCTGGGTTCTATAGTAAAACGAATATCCGCAGATTTAAAAGGAAGATTGGAGTCCGTAATACGAATAGTCATTCGGTGATAGGGTTCAAATAGCACAACTTCTTCATCCAGGTAGTTTTTTCCTCCAAGTTCGCAACGACGTGTTGCTCCCTCGGCAACATCCCCCACGCTCGTTTGCTGAGAATGTTTCACCCCAGGATTCCAGTCTGCGATACGGCCAATGTCAGCAAGAACCGCCCAGACCCGCTCTTGTGAGGCAGAAATCGTGATGTGCTCAGTAAACTCACTCATCTTTCTTCTCTCGCGCCAATACTGTCTACACTCTGAAGGAAATGATTATCATGTGTGTATTCAGAAAACTCTCACTTTTTAGGAGGAAGGTCACTGACGAAATCGATGGCATGTTGACAAAACCTCGCGAGATTGTCGTCTTCGTCCATGGCTTCGGGTTCGATAGTAGCCCAGCCTTTCATTATTTTGCCCGTCAAGTCCATGGGTCGAACGTGCGATTCTTTGAGAAGTTTTTCAGCGGTGAGTATGCCGACACGAATGATCAACGTGTCTTTGTGAATGCCCACGCACATATTGCCATTCAAGAGATATCCAAATCCACCAAATATTCTGGTTTCTTTTAATCCGGGTACCTGGCGAAAACGGTTGGTGATGATGTCCACCAACCGTTCTGCCAAACCTGCATCATAGGGCATGGTTACACCACGGCTTCCGTCATCATCTTTTCTTTAACCTCCGCTGGAAATAGTGCGGAGTCAAAATACAATCGTGCACATTTAACTTTTGCTCCCTCAAAGTCCATGACTTCAACCATGGGAATCGTTGCCTGAAATGGTGAGGTCACGTTCCAATCAAAGACGTGCACAAGTTTTTCACCCTCGACCACTACTTCACAATTTTCAGTGGTACACTGGAAGTTACATTCCTTCATGAATCCAACGGCCTCCTCAGCGCTGTTCATCTTCATCATTGGGCCGGTAAATGAATAGTCAGCATGAATGCAGGAACGAAAGGCAACTTCGTCTTTTTCTTCCCACGCTTTGCTCATTTTTTTGGCTACCTGAATGAGTTGACTCATGGCTTCTCTCCTTTGTGATTGGTTAGTATAACGCCGTTTTGGTGAGACGCTAAATAATTGCATTATGCAATTATTACTCGTACGCTATTACAATTAATTGCAAAACACAAGTTTAATTTCACGAAGATCACAATGGCTCAAAAGTCAGCACATTCTAGCCGTACAACTTGTCCAGTGGCCTGCGCCCTCGACCTCATCGGCGATCACTGGACGCTGTTAATTATTCGCGACATGATGTTTTTGGGACGACACGAATATAAGGAATTGCTGAACGCGGAGGAGGGAATTGCTAGTAATATCCTCTCAGACCGACTCAAAAAATTAGAGGACAACGGTCTGGTTGATTCCATTCCCCACCCTGAGAGCGGTCGTCGGAAGCTTTATTACCTGTTGCCCAAAGGAAAAGACCTGATCCATGTGCTCACGCACTTAGCACGCTGGGCTGATACGCACTTAGAGCATCTCGTTAAGATTCCACGAGAAAAAAGGGAGCTCCTTGTGAGTCAACCTGAGGTGTTGATTCACTATACGTTGACACAACTTGAAGAGTGGGAAAAGCAGTTTTTAGAGACGGCGTCGAAGGATACGTGATAGCTTTTATGTGGACAGAGGATTGAGCTAACGATCTCCTGGATTCTACACTTCTGACTTTTTAATTCTTACCACACAAGCCGCCTACGGATACAGGGTATACAACATACGCGGAAAGGGAATAGTTTCTCGAACATGCTCTAATCCACAAACCCAGGCCACTACCCGCTCAATCCCCATCCCGAATCCGGCATGTGGAACAGAACCATACTTGCGAAGGTCTAGATACCAGCGGAAGGCTTCTTCAGGCAGGTCATGTTCTTTAATCCGTGCTAACAATTTGTCATGATTGTGAATACGCTGTCCTCCTCCGATAATTTCTCCATAGCCTTCCGGCGCTAACACATCCATACACAGTGCAAGGTTGGGTGCTTCGGGATCTGGCTCCATGTAAAAGGCTTTTATTGCTGCGGGATAACGATGCACGATCACCGGCTTATCAAAGGACGACGCCAGCACCGTTTCATCATCACCGCCAAAGTCATCACCAAATTGAATGGAGACGCCTTTTTCTTGAAGGAGCTTGATGGCCTCTTCATAGGTCACACGTGGGAGCGGTGGAACGACGGCTTCAAGCTTAGCAATATCTCGTTCCAAGATTTTCAGCTCTTCTTGTCGACGCGCCAAGACTCGCTCCAGCACCATTTTCAGGAGACCTTCGGCCAGGTCCATGGCATCGACTAATTCCGCAAAAGCCATCTCCGGTTCGACCATCCAAAACTCCATGAGGTGTCGCCGCGTCTTGGATTTTTCCGCTCGGAACGTTGGGCCAAAACAATACACGTTTCCAAAGGCCGCTGCTGTCGCTTCGCTGTACAGTTGTCCACTCTGTGCAAGATAGGCTGTTTGATCAAAATATTGTGTTTGGAATAAGTTGGTCGTTCCTTCACAGGCATTCGGTGTAAAGATTGGCGTATCAACTAACGTAAAGTCACGATCATCAAAGAAGTCTCGACAGGCTCGGATAATTTCATGGCGAATGCGAAGCACGGCATGCTGCCGTCGTGACCGCAACCAAAGGTGGCGATGCTCCATAAGAAATCCAACACTATGGTCTTTGGGTTGAATGGGAAATGGCTCAGCCAACTGGACTATTTGAATACCTGTCACATCAACTTCAAAGCCTCCTGATGCCCGAGCCTCAGCTCTCGGTACACCGTTGAGAATAATTGATGACTCTTGTGTGAGTTGAGCAGATCGTTCAAAGTCTTCAGGCGCAATGGTGGCCTTATTGACGACACCTTGCAATTCTCCAGACCCATCACGAATGACAATAAAGTGGATCTTTCCACTCGATCGTTTTCGACGGACCCACCCTTTGAGCTGAACCTCTTGGCCCACATAATCAGCAATATGTTTAATGGTTGGATTTGGATATGGCTTCACTCTTACCCCCTACCTTTAGGCCGTGAGAATATTTGTCCCAGACCAAATTCTGCACACGTGATTGATCGCCTCATGCCTTTTGAGTACTTTTCGTTGACACCACTGAAACACTGGGGATATCATAAGTTCCCATTGTAACGGAGGAAATGCATTATGAGCTATACAATCACTGTCCGCGAACTGAAAGATCGTTTAGATAAAGGTGATAAGTTATTTATTTTAGACGTCCGTGAACCTCACGAATATTCGATGGCTAAGATTGAAGGTTCTGTCTTGATTCCCCTTGGTACACTTCCCAACTCTCTTGATAAACTCAATCCAGACGATGAGATCGTCGCTCTCTGCCACAAGGGCATGCGCAGTGCCGATGCCATGGGCTTTCTTCTTCAACAAGGGTTTTCGAATGTAAAAAATATCGTCGGCGGCATTGATGCCTGGTCTGTCGAAGTCGATCAGTCGGTCCCGCGATACTAAATCAACATTCTTACTTACACCATCATGACCCCGATATGACATGGGGTCATCAACTGTTCTCATACACCTACAGATTCAGGTCATAATCTGTAGGTGACGACCTACGATATTCCCTTCGCAGCATTTTCGTTCAATCAAACTTTAGACATCGCAGTTTCCTTCCGAGGCCAAGTACATATATCGCCTATCCTCATCGCCAAGAAGCTCTCCACCTAACGACGCTATCAAACGCCAAAGCCGTTCCTGTATAGACTAACCGCTTAGTTTATAGCTGCTTTCACTCTTCTCCAGAGCCTGGAGTGTTCTCTTGCACCATGTCAGACCTCCAAAGCCAACGGATAGTTTTTTTGATTCGTCAGTATGAGAACAACTGACATGGCACAGTATTTGTAACTAGTCACACCGCGACTTTTACATAACCATTAATTTGGAGGAACACCATGTCGAACTCATTCTCTCGACGAAAATTTCTTACCTTAGGAAGTTCTCTCTTTGCACTCGGGTCCCTTGGAATTACCCCTATGGCCAATGCCTCTTTCAGGAAACGTCGCAATCGGAAACGCATCGATATCGATGTGTCTTGTAATGCCAGAAGCATCCGTTTTACCGGTCCACAGGGAGTGAATCCAAGTGATGCCAGTGATATAGGTCCGCACCCCTATTATGGTGCATCTTTTGTCGTCCAAGGCACCATCTACCCCAAAGGGATTTTTGCCGCAAATGGAGGAAAGAGCGGATTAAATGCAGATGGAAGCCCAGAATTTCCTGACCAAGTCATCGGTACATGGACTTGCCGAGGATGGTTTGTGGGGGATAGCAACGGCGACGGAGTTATCACCCCAGATGACCAAGATGCTCGAGGTGGAATTTTTACACCAGCAGGACGATTCGTCGCCACGACACAAATTTACGATTTCGACCCTCAGAACCCTGGAGCGCAAACCATGATCAGCGATGGGAGTGAACGGATCGAACGCAATGTACCCTTTAAACGTGCAGTCACCGGTGGAACCGGTCAATACCGATTTGCTCGAGGAGAGGTTACCCAGACTGGGATAGACACGAATACCACTGGACTCTTCAATTTTCGCTTTGCCTTTGACATTCGAAGAAATCCGTAGGTCACTCTAGATTCTTGTTTGTCGAATTTCCGTCGCCCGTTGGTTCTAGCCTTGCGCCTTTCATTTCATGAGAGGCTCAGGGCTAACCGGAGCACACCAAACCATGACTTAATGTGATCGAAAAAACTCAACCGTTTGAGATAACCCATCAGAAAGGGAGACATGTGGCTCCCACCCAAATGTTTCACGAAGTTTTTTCACATCGAGCACACTTCGCAATTGCTCACCTTTCTTGGCCGGTCCGTAGAGGTCTTTGCAATCTGATTTCGTAAATTTTTTGAGTAACGTATAGCATTCGTTGACGGTCGTCTCTTCTCCTGTTCCAACATTATAGATACCCTGGACGTCCGGCTGTAGCGTTGCCATTACCGATTCAACGACATCCTCGACATAGACAAAATCTCTTGTCTGCTTCCCTGTGCCATTAATCATTGGTTGCTCGCCCTTCAACATTTTTTTGGTAAAAATCGCAATAACGCCTGCCTCCCCTTCTGGTTCTTGCCTTGGACCATAGACGTTTCCAAATCGAAGAGCGACATATCGAATACCGGTCTCATGGGAGTAATAAGCAAGATACTTCTCTCCAGCCAGTTTACTGATGCCGTAGGGAGACAGTGGATCGGTTCGATGAGTTTCTGGAGCTGGGAACACATCTTGTTCACCATATGCCGCACCACCAGATGAAGCAAAGGTAATTTTTCTCACGCCATGCTGAGTCGCATGTTCTAGTAAATTAATTGTGCCAAGAATATTCACTGATGCATCAAATGTGGGATCTTCTGTCGATAAACGAACATTCATCTGTGCGGCTAAATGGATAATGATGGTTGGCCGCTGTGCTTTCAGCACTCGCGCAACTCCTCGACTCTGGATATCCATTTTGTAGAGTTTCGCTTTTTTATTGACATTCTTCCGCTTGCCAGTTGAAAGATTGTCAATAATTGAAACCTGATAGCCTTCCTGAATCAAACGATCAACAACATGCGATCCGATAAAACCTGCTCCGCCAGTCACCAACACATTCATTGACATATCATTCCCCCACAACAATTATTCTAGTGCCGTGCCTGCCCACAAAAAAGTATGTCCCCCTGCTCGGGCACTCCCCTACAGTTTCCTATTTTTAAGCGAAATGAGGATTTCCCTATTTCCCTTCCGTCCAACAACAGGCGAATCAATCGATCCGGTCACCGTGAACCCAAGGGATTCTGCAAACGTGAGCATATCATCTTTCACCATTATTCGCTGCGTCTCATCTCGGACAATGCCTCCACGACCAACTTGTCCTTTGCCCACTTCAAATTGAGGTTTCAACAACATTATGACCGAAGACGAGTTTCCAAGGAATTTCAACGCACAGGGTAATACGATTCGTAAAGAAATAAAGGACACATCGATCACAGCGACATCGATACGATCGGGAATTTCCCCTGGATCCAAATATCGAATATTGCACCGTTCACGGACAACAACCCTTGGATCTTCTCGAATCTTCCAATCTAACTGCCCATACCCCACATCAATGGCATAGACTCGCTGTGCACCATGTTGTAATAGACAATCTGTAAAGCCTCCGGTGGAGGCACCAATGTCCATAGCCACCAGATCATGACAGTCAACGCCAAATGCCTCAATGGCTGAAGCCAATTTATCACCCGCTCGACTCACGTAGGAGGTCGCAGGGAGATCAAGAACGATGTTCGCTGACTCAGCAATCAGCTTTGCTCGCTTATCAATCAGCCTTCCATCAACTTTCACTAACCCCGCCAAAATATATCGATGAGCTTGCTCCCGATTCACGGCCAAGCCTCGAGATACCAATATGTGGTCAAGCCGCCGCTTTTGCTCGGCAGAGCTTTGTGAATTCACAAGGTCTTCAATCGACAGAACGTCGTGAACAACAGGATAGAATGGATGAAATGCATAAGACCCGGTAATTACGATCCCTCAAGAATTTCTGAGCTCTTCTCACCATCCGAAAAAGCTTGGATTCGCGTTTTTCCGTCTTTATCTTGGACCAAGATTTCAACTTTTCGCTCAGCATCATCAAGAACTTTGAGACAGGTCTTTGAAAGTTTGATGCCTTCCTCGAAAATCTTTAGAGACTCATCTAATGGCAATTCGCCACCCTCTAATTCCGTCACGATCGTCTCTAGTCTTGCCAATGCTTGTTCAAATTTAGGAGCTGCCATGTCTACCTAACCTTCGTCATTCTGTTCAGAAACGTATAAAATAATTAATGAGGTCGTATACCGCATTATACCTACCCCCTAGAAAGGGTCAAGGATAGAAGTTTCAGAATTCCCTCTTGATGTCTTCGACGAGACATGTCACTGTTCCATCAGCCAACCGCGCACTCACATAGTCCCCAATTGCTAGGTCATTGACGGTCGTGACGACTCTTCGCTTTTCCAATGTTTCAACAATGCTATACCCTCGTGATAATACAGTTAACGGGCTTAACGTATGCAGTAAAGCCATCTGCGTCTCAGCTTGATGATGCTTTTCATTGAGCAGCGCTTGCATGCCCTGTGTCATTCTGATCAATAATTGAGAAATAAGACGGCGCGCGGCTTGAATTCGATGTCGAGGTGTGCTCGCCAAGCATTCCGACTCAAGATAGGTCAATTGTGTACGAAGTCGCTCGTGAAAATCTTTGATCATAAAACGAAGACGTGTTTCTAAGTCATCCACGCGTTGTCCATATCGATACAGCCATAACACTGGATCAGGCATAGCCGATCGTGTGGCTTTCACTTCATGACCGCACCGCTCCAATCTATTGCGCATGCTTTGAATCAATCGAGTCTTGAGTTGTCTCACTTGTAGGAGAAGATCATCAAAGGGAGGAATCACAATTTCTGCAGCCGCCGAAGGTGTCGGAGCACGAAGGTCTGCGGCTAAGTCAGCTAAGCTGATATCGGTTTCGTGCCCAACTGCTGAGATCACAGGTATGGTTGAGTCAGCAATAGCACGAACCACAACTTCTTCGTTGAAAGACCAGAGGTCTTCTCGCGATCCTCCCCCCCGACCAACGATGAGGACGTTCGCTTTTCCAATACGGTTCATCGTATCAATCGCTTCGGCAATTTGTTGTGCTGCGCCCTCACCCTGTACCAACACTGGATGGATAAGAATTTGGACCATGGGGCAGCGTCTGTGCAGGATACTCAAGATATCATGCAGCGCAGCCCCATGACGGGACGTCACAATGCCTATGGTCGCAGGGAAATAGGGAAGTGGCTGCTTACGAGTATGATCAAAAAGACCTTCTTCATCCAACTTCTTTTGGAGTTGTTCAAATGCCAGCTGAAGGGCACCAATACCTTTTGGCTCAACCGCTTCCAGAATGATTTGATAATCTCCACGGGCACCATAGACCGTAACTGTACCCCGGATAATAACCTCTCCCCCCTCCTCAAGAGCAAAGGGAAGATGCTGCGCCACGCCACGAAACAGGACAACGCGAATTTGACTCGCCTGATCTTTAAGCGTGAAATACTGATGACCAGAAGATGGTCGACGAAGATTGGAGACTTGGCCCTCGACCCACACAACTGGGAATTGGCCTTCCAAGGCTACTTGGATCTGACTCGTCAGCTCGGAAACAGTCAGAATGGAAGAGAGAACAGTCTGCACACGAAAGAACCTCTATTCATGCACTTGCAAACGTTTGATATCGATAGCTTTTCCTGTTCTACCATCTAACTCGATAATGGCAGCACATAATATGGCAGGCCCTGGGGCTACTTCAAATCGTCTTGGGGTCTGTAAGAGAAACTTTTGGATTACACCATCAGCCTTCATGCCAATGACAGAGGTTCGCGGGCCCGTCATGCCAATGTCTGTTAAATAGGCCGTACCTTTTGGAAGAATCTGCTCATCTGCTGTTTGGACATGTGTATGTGTCCCCACAACAGCCGACACCCTCCCATCGAGAAAATGCCCCATGGCCATTTTTTCTGAAGTTGTTTCGGCATGCATATCCACGATAATCGCCGGTGTTTTCGTCTTAAGATTCATTACCTCGCGCTCGGCAACCCGAAAAGGACAATCAAGAATGGGCATAAACACTCGCCCCA
This sequence comes from Nitrospirales bacterium, assembly GCA_049607825.1. Classification (GTDB taxonomy): domain Bacteria; phylum Nitrospirota; class Nitrospiria; order Nitrospirales; family UBA8639; genus JAGQKC01. The sequence goes on along the minus strand of JBMYWX010000017.1, from coordinate 7,029 downwards.
TCACTTGAAGAATTCCTACAGATTCACCACTTGCTGTTTCGATCACCATCGAGCCACGGCCTGGTACCCCTTCAGGATAATTGGCTGGACGAAGAACGCGCGTGTCTTTATGTATGAAATCAACCGCTTCCTTCTTATCCCATGCATGATTACCGAGCGTGATAACTGAGAGGCCTAAATCAAATAACTCCCCGGCGATATCTGGCGTAATCCCAAATCCCCCAGCAGCATTTTCTCCATTACCAATAACCAAGTCGACATCATGGTTCGCGATTTCCTTATGAAGGCGCTTCATAATGACTCGCCGACCCGGCTCACCCATGATATCCCCGATAAAAATAATCTTCATAAGTGGAGTAGCAACCGAGGGTTATTTTGCAAATTCAATGAATCGGTTTTCACGAATGACGGTTATTTTAATCTGACCAGGATATGTCATTTCCTGCTCAATCTTTTTGGCTAAATCACGAGAGAGCGAGAATGCTTCAGTGTCGTTTAATTCTCCCTGACGCACAATGACACGAATCTCTCGACCAGCCTGAATGGCATAGGCCTTATCAACACCATTGAACCCAGTAGCCAATGACTCTAATTTTTGCAGTCTCTTGACGTACGCCTCTAATGTCTCACGACGGGCTCCGGGACGAGCCGCAGAAAGAGCTTCAGCGGCAGCCACCAACACCGATTCAGGACAAATGGGTTCGACTTGTTCGTGATGAGCGGCAATGGCATTGATAATTTTCTCTGATTCGCCATACTTTTTAGCCATGTCCGCACCGAGCATGGCATGCGTTCCTTCTTCTTCGTGACTAACCACTTTCCCTATATCGTGAAGTAATGCGCCTCGTTTTGCTAACTTCACATCTAGCCCTAATTCTGAAGCCATAATCCCACAAATATAGGCTGCCTCACGTGCATGATAGAGATTATTTTGGCCATAGCTTGTTCGATACTTTAAACGCCCTAACAACTTGACGAGTTCAGGATGAAAGTCAGACAATCCGACTTCAAAAATCACTTTCTCAGCTTCTTCACGCATGAGTTTGTCCAAATCACCCTTGACTTTTTCGACCACTTCTTCAATACGAGTTGGATGAATTCGCCCATCCTGCATCAATCGTTCAAGTGCAATTTTGGCAATTTCTCGACGAAGTGGATCAAATCCTGAAACAATGACCGCTTCTGGGGTCTCATCAATTATAAGGTCAACACCAGTTGCCGCTTCTAATGCCCGAATATTTCTTCCTTCACGTCCAATAATTCTCCCTTTCATGCCATCGCTAGCAAGAGGAACGACAGAAATTGTCGCTTCATTAAGATAATCTCGGGTAATGCGCTGAATAGCCCGTGTGACGATCTCGAGAGCTTCCTTTTCTGAACCCTCCTTGGCCTCATCCAGAATTCGTTTACTCACGAGCGCTCCATCTAACTTAGCTTCGCTTTCAATCTCATTTAGTAGCTGCCGTTTAGCCTCATCTACTGTCATTCCGGCCACACGTTCTAGGGCTTCATGGTGCTCCTTCACGACTTGGTCGCAAGCAGCTTCCTTTCTCGCAATGGATTCTTCTCGCTGAGTTAAGCCATTTTCTCGTCGTCGAGTTTCATCTTCACGTTTTTCTAATGTTGAATACTTTCGATCCAGCCCGCTTTCTCGTTGTTGAAGCTTTTTCTCTGTAGCTTGAAATTCTGAACGTAAGTCCTTTTCACGCTTTTCTATCTCGGACTTTGCTTGAAACAACAGGTCCTTCGCTTCAAGTTTGGCATCTTTTACTAACCGCTCGGCTTCGCGCTCGGCATTTTGTGCAAGCTGACGAGTACGATCCTCCACTTCGGATCGCTTGGCCTCATCCTTATTGCGTTGGAGTACACCATTCAGGACAAATCCCAAGGCTAACGCCAGGACACCAACAAGAACTGAAATTGTGATCGTGGTAAAAATGGGAGCCACCCCCTTCCATATTATCCACACCTAAAAATAGAGTGTAGAAATTGCGTCATTAGCTTCCCAATAGAATAGAGTCAGCTACAACGCACAAGAATTGTGGTGGAGGTACGGCTACAGGTAGCGCTGAGTTGGTAGAGATGACCGTAAATGATACGATCTTAAAAACCGTGCGTGCTGAAGATACCCTCTAGCAAAAGGACTCCCTCGGCGGGAACCACTATTACTTGTGTCCATTCCTGTGAGTGGGATAAGTGAGTGGAATGAATCCTGAAGAGGAAAAACGAATTGAGTCCCCTCATTCGCCCTAAAATACATACACTTTTGAGACGACAAACAATTCGATCGATTTGCGATATTCTTCAGTAGAGAAACACAGGTCTTCACACACGGTCTTTCAAGAACAAACATCAATAGGCTTAATGCCCTCAAGTACCAGCTCATAACCAATGCGACTGCCCCTGTGACAGCCTCCTCCAAATGTCCCCTTTTCTTTTTAGAATTAAGCAAAAGGGGATTGTTCATTTTCCATATGCCTTAATAATCTTACACGAATTTACGTTATCAGACTTACAAGGACTTTGACAAGCTAATCACTAAAAGTTGATATTTAGCAAAAGCTTACGGACAAGAAGTTAGCGTAGCTTGCTAAAAATATTTGGGAAATAAATGTGACAACCCGGAACTGTTCGGTGGCATGCGAATTGATAGAATTGATTCAGGCAGGGTGGAGTTCAAGCTGATGATCAATATGATCGAGCATACTTTGCGTCAATCGTTCAACCTCTACATCACCAGCTTGCTGTTGACGCTGTAATTGAAACAGCTGATCTGCGATATTGATCGCTGCCAAAATTGCAAGTTTTGTCGGAGTTCCCGTCTTCATACTTTGTGTTAATGTGCGCATTTGTTCATCTACAAAGGTTGCAAGCTCCTGAACATACGTTTCATCAGATCCTCCCTGTAGAGAAAAACGCTGTCCATACACTTCTATTTCAACGGGCTTTTGCATATTACCCCTCCTGGTGGCTACTTGATTTATCAAGAAACTCCAAATCACCAAGAACTTTTTCAATTCGTGACCGAATGCTTGTCCGTTCTTCCTCCCAGCCTTGGGAAAGCTCCTCTTGCTTCACCAAGCGTTCGCGCGCAGTATGTAGATCCTCCTCAAGAGAAACCTT
>JBMYWX010000017.1:0-3896 GCA_049607825.1 Nitrospirales bacterium | reverse complement strand
GCAGCTCAACTACAAGATCAACTAATTTTCTCACTCGAACTTCAAGAGCTTCGATGTTCTCCAAACTCATTATTTCCCCCTTAGTCAGTATTCACTGATGGTAGTTACAAATCGAAATATAAAAATTTCAGCACATCCTGTCAAGAGATACAGCCTGACAGGCCTGTGAAGCTAAAGCTCGATAGACCCTATAGCTACCCAATACTCGCTTTACATACCCACGTGTCTCACGATATGAGATCCTTTCCACAAATTCATCAGGTTCCGCTTCTGGATCTTGTGCAATCCACCGCCGAATCACATGAGGGCCAGCATTGTACGCCGCAACTGTATGCACCAGATTCCCGTTAAATTCAGCAAGAAGTTGTCCAACATAGGCTGTCCCTAACTGAATATTGGTGTTGGCATCAAATAATTCTTCTTTACCTGGTAAGGCAAGACCTAATCCCTGCGCAACCCGAGTTGCCGTTTTTGGCATCAGTTGCATAAGCCCTAGGGCACCAACACGTGATGTTGCTCGGACATCATACAAACTCTCTTCTCGAATGAGGCCTGCTACCAGGTAGGGATCAAGGCCGGTCGGTGCATATTGTTGAATCGTTGAAATAAATCCAGTCGGAAAAGCTCCTTTCCACACATAAGCAGACCTAGGAATAAGATCTTGCCTTAATTTCTGACCGACATGACGAATGGATAAGCGAATGCCAAAATCAAATGCTCGTGCCTTTTGAGCCATCGCAATGATCTGGTCAAGATTCTCAGTTTTCCGCGTTGTCTGTCGTGTGAGGGCCTTCAATTCTTTGGCTGCTTCGAAAACTAATCCTAGCCCGACTAACTCAATAGCTTTACGATAATGAACATCTCTCAATAAACTTTCTGTTACGGAAGGAGAAGAAAGAGTGAAGGGCGAGCTCACCATACCAACTTTCAGCCTTGGAACCTGTACGTTTAACCTTCCTTTTGCTAATTGTCCGTAATAGGTCAAGGGCTGATCTTGTGCGATGACCGCAAAGATACCCTGAGCCTCTTTGGGCTTTTGTAATTGTTCATACATCCGTCCCATCCAATATTGAGCACGAACATGAACTTCATCTCCCTTAGATGTCCGTAATAATTTCTTTAATGTTGCTAGTACCTGGTCGTACTCGTCTTGTGCATAGTAAATCCAGGTCATCCGCCACAACGCATCCTGCTTTTTTTGAGACGAGCGAGCCGCCTTGTAGGCTTTATCAAATGCCTGTAATGCTTGACCTCGTTTTCCTTGATCTCCCAGCCATACCCCAGCGAAAATATGGATAAGAGATTGCCTATCACCGGACAAACCTTTCGAACGCACTGACTTCTGCATGGACAGCAATTGAGGACCTTTACCCTGTCGTAAATAGGCACGTGCCAACCAAACCACACTTTCTGCTCTTCGAGGAGATGAAGAAACCGAAATTCGCTGAAATACCTTTTCTGCCTCCCCGTATCGCTTCAAACGTGCCAGCGCCATACTTAGTTTATACTCAGCCTCATGATAGTTTTTCCCTTTAGAAACATGCTGAAGATATTGCCTTAGTCCATTCACAGCTTTTTCAAAATACCCCGCCTTAAAAAAGGCTAATGCCCGCTTATAGCGTTCCTTCAATGTCGGCTCCTGCTTCGTTGCAAGAGATTGCTGGTTCAATATGACCTGTGCCACCTTCGCTTCAGGCTCAGCAGGAAATTTCCACCAGATTTCTCGAAACGTGTGACGTGCAGCCGTCACTTGCTTCAGCTTTATTTGACATTTCCCGATCTCCAGAAAGGCACTTGCCGCTTCTGGCGATCTAGAGTCACCCTTAATCGCTCGACGGTACCACTGAATGGCCGATCGACAGTTGCCTGAATCACGCAACGCTTGACCAGTCAAATACAATGCGGCACGTTTCAGCCTAGATTGAGATTTTCCTCCTCCAACCTCTTTGAATAATGTTGCGGCTTCATGAGATTGATGGGCCTTGAGCAACGATTCTGCAGTCCAAAACTGTATATAATCTTGTAAAAACGGGAACGCCTCTTTTGACTGTATAAAATAGGTACTCGCTTCCGCGGGCGACGATTCCATCAGTAAAAGACCAAGATGAATTCTGGACCGATGCGCCCAAATCGTACCAGGAAACTGCGCAAGTACATCCCGAAAACTTGCAACAACCTGAGCCGAGGGAAGCACGGTCCCATCGACACGTTCTTTGAGCTTCAACGCGTGCTGGAAACAGGCTTCTGCTGTCCGACATTGAACGGGAGCAGGGGCGGGAGATGGGAGGGGTTTCGCAGATAAAGCTGAAACACCCACAAACACGGTGACCAGGAGCACATGCCCCACAGAAATAGTGTGTCGACGAGTAATGGTAGATATGAGCTTAAACATGATGAATGGTTGACCCTCTTTAGTCTACCATCAACCCCAAGCATTAAAAATAGAACAATCTCATTCGTTTATGTGCTAAGCACTGCATAGCGACAATTTTCGATGAGACTTGCTGGGCAATATTCTTGGCACCTGTACTTTCTCTCAAGTATACCTAAGAATAAATCAGCGGCAAGGCAAGATCATGTTCAATATGAAATATAGGTCACAGGGTTGGCACGGATCGGGAGCGTTGAAGGTATGAGCTCCCTGACGTTAGCCTTTTAAGACATGACGAGAGCCTACGATTACCTGAGAAATCACAACAAAATTTGTCATCAAACTCACTATTCCAACCAAGATGTCACAAGAGAAGGATGATCGTGCTCGATCATTAAGTCACTGTGTTGCATACACGGCTCTTTGAATTGCGAGGAGATCCGACCACTCATCTGCGATGCTTCCATATGCAACAATTCTCCCGACATCGACAGCTCTTCACTACCTTGAGATGCAGAGTTCAGACCTCCGAGTCGACGATCTCGTGTCTGATAGTCCGTTAGCGCCAAAAGCATTTCTTGCTGCCGAAAATCAGGCCAAAGAATATTTGTGAAATATAATTCGGAATAGGCAATTTGCCACAATAGAAAATTGCTCACCCGTGACTCCCCACTTGTGCGAATGACAAGATCTGGATCTGGCAAATCAGACGTTGAAAGGTATTGAGCAAATCTAGCTTCATTCAAAGGATCTTCTCCAATCTTACCCTGAACCGTATCTTTCACCACCTGATTTACTGCTGTAACAATTTCATCACGCCCACCATAGCTTAAGGCTAAAGTGACGGTTATCCCTTCAGCGCCTTGGGAAGCAGCCTCAAGCTCTTGAATCATGACTTGCAAGGGACCAGGCAACAGCTCTAAACGTCCAATTGCCCGGAACCGAACGCCTTTTTGCAAAAATTGATTGCAGTGATGCTGAAAAAACTCAGCAAAAAGCTCCATGAGAAGTGCTATTTCGTGTTTGGGTCTACGCCAATTTTCTAACGAAAAGGCATACAGAGTCAAAGCTGGGATTCCAAGTTTCTGACAAACCATGACGGCATCACGTGCTGATTCCACTCCTTCTCGATGGCCTACTATACGAGAACAGCCACGAGCCTTTGCCCATCGCCCATTTCCATCCATAATAATTGCAATATGCTGGGGAAGATGGCCTTGACGCAATCGAGAAATCAATGATGCTTCTGAAGATTGCTCATGATGACTATCATCTAAAAGCATAAGAATCTTTCTATCCAATTTTGTGCCATTAACAATGCCTCATTTCTTATAAATATCGGCAATTTACTCATCAGAGTTAAGACGAAACTCATGAGCAAGAATTGAAAATACTGCCTAGATTCGAGAATTTTCCAAGAATATGGCCGGAGGCTTTTGCCACAGCTGACTTTCTAAGGTCACGGATGCAGTATTTTCTTAAGAACTATACGATTGCTTGAGTTTGTGGGTCACTGGGGAATAAG
>JBMYWX010000016.1:0-22508 GCA_049607825.1 Nitrospirales bacterium | reverse complement strand
TGCTGAGGGAGCCAATATGCCGACAACCATAGAGGCCATTAAAGCCTTCCAAAACGCAAAGCTCCTATTCTCTCCAGGAAAAGCGTCTAATGCTGGCGGAGTCGCCGTTTCTGGATTGGAAATGACCCAAAATAGCATTCGCATGTCGTGGTCCAACGAGGAGCTAGAAAACCGTCTACGAGATATCATGACCAACATACATCAAGAATGCGTCACTCATGGATCAGAAAGCGGATATGTTGATTATGTCAAAGGCGCTAACATCGCGGGGTTCACCAAAGTTGCCAACGCGATGCTGGCATACGGTGTCATATAAGGCATGCATTCCTTCATCCACCTCACTCGCTAGATACTCGAAGTAAGCATTGGCTTTACTCATCGTCAATGTGACGTCCACGGCGGGGCTGAATGGGGCGGGCATTGCGGCCAATGATACTGACGAATTCATCGACATCCTGTTGCGCCACATGCATCGGTTCTTTCAGAACAATCCATTGTACACCTTCGGTACAGGGTGGCGTCGTAAGTGATCCTGAATACGCATAATGATGAGTGCTCGTGGGAAGTATCTCTGCCAGACTGAGTTCCAAAGGAATAGAGACTTCTTGACCCACCTGATCAGGTAACCACTTCCAAAGTTTTCTAAGAACCGGTTGCTCAGCATCAGTTTTCATCATGATAGCAATCACCAACACATGACCAGCCTCATCCTGATGTACCAAATGCATTTCCATCGGGAAAGCTTGGCCTTCAATGTGATGTTCACTAGGGGAATGAAAATGAAATTGACGCAATTTATATGTTCGGTCGTTCAGATCAACCCGACATCCTGAAACATGGGAAACTTGAATTGTATGGCCATTATTTATTTCATGTAATTCAGAAGTTTGGTAATGGAATTCTAGTCGTTGATAATGATCTCCATGATGCGTACTGGTGATATTAATAGGAGACTGGCGATTCCCTGCTTCACAGGCCAAATATTCTTTAGAGAGCATGGCCCAATGACTAGGGTCTTCCACGCCTAAATAGGCCCAGTGCGCATGTTGACCCTTAGGAGTTTCCCCATGTGTGCTGGATGCCTGATTGTCATGGGCATCAGAAGCCCAAATCAGTGAGGTTTGGAAGAAAGCTAATCCCCAAAGAACCATCGAGAGATATCTCAGGATCAACATGACATGTGACATCGACCAAATCTTTGTTACATGATTACGGTAGATAGCATATCAAGATACTATACATTCATTTGCAAAACGACCATAATGAAAAATTTCTAACCACATGAGCTTAGCAGGAGAATTTTGAGCCCTGCAGATACGCAGGGCTCGTTCACTGACTGGATTATCACTGACGAATTTCCCATACAAACGGACATGAGCGATTTCCCCGTCCTGCCATCGTTCAACGACCACTTGGATCACCCCAAGATGAACTTTGACTCTTTCTCTCCTTCATGACATCAGTTCCTTGCCCCTATGTTAGAGCGACAGGAGGTACTGAATAAGATCACTTTTCTGTTGCTCACCCAACCCCAAGTTAAATGTCGTCTCGTAATGATTGATCACATCCAACAACGTCGGGAACCTCGCATCATGAAAAAATCCACCTTTTGTATGAGAGAATAGTCCTTTTAAGGGCGCAGTTCGGTATGCACGTTCGGGTGAACGATTTGCCACAAACCCATCAATACCAATCTCTTCGGGCGTATGCAGGTTCCACCCAGGTTCGGTAAACAGTGGAGGCACATGGCATCGTGCACAATCCCCTTGATTGTTAAAAACTTCCTTTCCCCGTTTGGCCGCTTGCCGATCAAAACTATTTCGCGGAGGCGTGGGCGCGCGTAACGAAAGAATGTAGAGATGTAACGCGGGAAGTTTTGGTGTCACCAGATCTGGATCATTTCGGACATCACTGAAACCATTCTCTGCGGCAATGGGAAATTGCTCCGCATTATCAAGCCGTGGGTCAAAGAACGTCCCCTTCCCGTTGAGTTCAAGACTCGACACGAGGGCAGCCCAATGCGCAACGGACCCCCAACCCGTCCACGTATGCAGGTTTACGCCAGCTAGACCGAACACCGGAGGTATCAGAACTGACGCAGAATTGCCATTCGGTTGAAACGCAATGCCATCGAATAGCAGGGCGGAATCAAAGCGACCTGGCCCCCAGCTCTGAAAGACCGATCGGACCGTCTCCACCGGTTCAGCGCCAAGGTCTACAAAAGGACCGAGAAGATCCACAAAAGGTTGAAGGTTGGGAGCAGAGCTAATGATGGCACCGACGTTTATATCGCGATTTGCCCATCCGTCTAACCGTCGTCCAATCCCTGGAGCCACTGAGTTGTCAACTTCGGAATGGCACAGGGTACATTGGATTCCGATTGAAGAAAGTTGCCCCGCGTCATCAAAAAACCCCTTGACTCCCACTACCGCATTCCGCTTGAGAAGCATCTTGGTGACAGCTGGGTCATTCAGATCAACACGATTTCTCTTTATGGCACGAATCACCCGACGTGGCAGCGCGTTAGAATCAACCTTCAGCCCAAGCTCAAGTGCTGTGCGTGGACTGAGTTGCGCCACAGTTTCATGAAGTCGTAAGGTTTCACCCCAAAAGCCTTCATTCCCTAAGGTGTCGAAGCGAAAAGTCTTTCGCCCATCTTCAAGTGAATCCAATGTTTGTTTGATCGCAAGACGAGCTCGTCGGTCACGCTGCTTGAACCTGCCTCCGTGACCAAACTTCTTTTTTGACGGAAAGAACGGTCCAAATTGTTCTTTTTCCGGTGAATAGAAACGTTCCCGTTCGAAACCAAAGTCATCGAAGTGATCTCTCTTTAGTTCTGCGAGGGCCGGGGGCACGGCAATACTCGCGAAAAACACAAGACTACCGACTGTGCCTAACACGAGGGAGAAAAGGCTGGGGGATACTTGTTGACGGTTCATATAGACTCTCCTTATCGAATCGGAGGATGATCGAGCTGATACGCATCACCTTCCGGATTTTTTCGTTGAGTAGAGATGATGCACTTTCTCTGTTACACGTGCCCTAAGAGATGCAGGCTTCTGTGTAGATCAGAAATATATACGTGCGATCAGGTTCAGTAGCCGTCACCTGAGTAGATTTCATCAATGATCTCGAATGAATCATCTCGAGGGTCGATGTCCAACGATTCCTCAGGTAGCGATGTGCTCAGAATCACTTCTCCACTTTCAGAGTCCCGAATTGTTAGCTTTCTAGATTCGGAGTCTACTTCTACCGACTCATCTGGACCTTCCTCAAATCGAGCCGATTCCAGCCTCTGAGACTCAGTGCTAGATGACACGAACGTAGCACTTTCTGAATCGGACTCAGTAGCCATCACTTGACCAGCTTGACCACACACCATTCCCATACTCAACAACATCCAGAGCGAGAGACTTTTCACCTGTATATTTCTCATCAGCTGTTTCCTTCCTATTCCAATTTCAAAATCAATGTCTCACCTTCATTGAACTAATGATACGAGGGTCGAAGGACCACGAGGACTATCCCCATGGCCCAGCCCTCCGGAAAACCTCTGGTTAGCGAACCGCCATTCCTTGCGGGGCAAACCCATCGATATCGAAGGTAGTCAGCCCTGGGAACAGCCCAATGTCGCGGAGTGCTCCGGTTCGACGATTAACCTTAAAACCTTGAACGCCTCCATCTGAAGACGACGTGACATAAAGAAATCGTTCATTCGGAGTTAACTGAAAATCAATAGGCGCACCAATACCGTCTGCGGCGTCTGGACCCTCCAGAGTCAAGACTCCATTACGGCTAACCAAGTAACTGGTTATCGTGCCACTTGTCGTGTTGGAAGTGTAGGCTACGCCAAAACTTGTCGACTGAATCCAGCAGGTTGCCGCCTGTCCATTAGGCACGGCACTGGAGACATTGAGTAACTCAGCATCGGGACCAAGGTTGTAAGAAGACACGTTGCCTGACGCCTCAGCGATTAACGCAGTTCCGTTTGGCGTAAACGTCCCCGTGAATGGAACAGGACCTTCGGAATCAGTGACGGTAGGTGTCGCGGAAGGCGTATTATCATCTTCCAACACAAACGTTAAAAGTTGACCATTTGCGCCACCACCGGCAAAGGTGATGAGCAATCGGCGTTCAAGGGTATCAAAACTGATGGAACCTGGCGCAAGGTTTCTGGCATCTCCAACGGGAATACCGTCTCCACCCACTCCCAAATTTCGCTCTGAATTCGGGATGGGAAGCAAAAGGCCAAACCTGTTTTGTCGATAGCCAGAGATCGTTCCATCTCCGCCGGAGTTTAAGACATACAAAACCCGTCCATCAGATGTCAGACTGACGGGGAATATTCCCTTGGAATTGACGACTTGAACCAAAATGGGACGGCCTCGTCTTGTAAGAAAGAAGACTGACACCGTATTTGACCCAGCATTGACGACATAGAGCGTACGGCCGTTCTTACTCAACAATACAGAGCCTTGAGACCCTAATGGATCAGCTGGGGCATTATCGCCCGCACCATCACCCCCTGTCTGTACCGATCCAAAGCGGCGTAATTCCCCATTAGAAAACCTCCCGAACACGACCACTCGATTGCCATCGGGGTTGTTATCCATAACATAGGCATTGCCAACAAGCCGTGCCGCACTGGCCGACGCTGTAGAGAACAACGGCAACAACATCACACTGAACATTAATAAGGCGAATGGTGTGTACATCTTCTTGATCGACAGCATATTGTTGTTTCTCCTTTTAAAACAGTTGTGAATGGTAGGGACTAAGTATCAATTCCCGCAATTCAAAGATTCTAAAAAATCAAGCCTAAAACAAGAGATCATACGATCACATTTCGACTGGCCCAGGATTGAAATTCCCATAAAAACGAATATGTGCGATTTTCTCATCCTCCCACCGTTCAACAACTACCTGGTTCACAGTCACGTGGCCCTTGTCACTTTGCTCCCATTTCATGACGGCTTCGTATAATACGACCCCACTCCCTCCTCCTTGATCATCGACGGCCGTGGCTAAGACTTCAATGCCATGATACGCGGTCACTTTGCTCAGAAACGCACGCTCATTCTTGACCATGGTGGCTCGGCCAACTGTAGGGGCATTGGTATTTTCTTGCGCCGTCGCATTTTCTGCGTAAAAGTCTTCGATGCCTTCAGCAAATTTCCCTTGTTGTAAATAGTCCATGACTTGGCTATGTAGATCACTTAATTTTGCTGACATTATCCCCTCCATTTTCTTCTCAAAGTTCTTCGATCAATATTTTCCTTATTTCTTTTGCAGCACCGGATACCCTAAGGTGTAAATCCATTTATCGTCTTTTCTCGCATTCTTAGGTGCGAGAGCTTTGGCTGGCACATGGCAAGGGATACAATCAACCTTATAGTCTTTTGATGCTGTCTTCACACGATCATCAGCACTAAAAAATGACCATCCCCAGCCATCACCCCATAGTGGTGAACTTTTGAAGCGTCCCTCTGTATCGCGCACAAGGACAAAGAAGCCTTTAAGTTTCGTCGCATGCCCAACAGCCGGACCTGTTGTCATGGACATGGTCTCGGCATGAAGAAGTTCTTTGACAAGCACGGCACCATCAGGGAATCGTCCCTTCTTCTTATAATAGGTGATCGTCGATGGTTGCGTGTAAACAACATGATATTCATGAATATTCGCAGCCCCATTCTCATCTTTGGCATGGGACCAGGTACCCAATGTGGGCCAGAGCGTGTAATCCGCAGGAACACTAATCGCGCCCGTCTCCTTGTCGACATTCGACGGAAGCGATTTGGAGTCGCTACCCCAGGCTATCCCCCAACAACTCACCGTAAAAATTGCCCCTAACAAAATTACTTGTATCGAGTGTTTCACTGCGGCCCCCTCCTTTTTTAAGTCGGTTAACGTTAACTGGTGAATATTCTCTAGGCTCTGGCTTATTCAGTATCATTACCATCACTTTTGTTACACATCGCCACAATCCGTCCTACCTAGTCTGCGGAATAGTACCGACAGTCTTTCATTCTGACTGTATGCTCGCATACATATTTACAAAGAAAAATTTGCCACAGTTCTTCAAAAAAAGATGGTAGCGTTTTTGTGTTGTTGTTGACTCTCATGTATTACTAAACGTTCTTCAGGTCCTCCTACGAGGAAAGTCTTCCGTGATAATCTTTACGAAAATGTTAGACGCTACATACAACGCTTAGAGACGGGAAATCGAACACAAAACGATTGAAAGGGTCAGGTCGTTATGGAAAAGGAAAAAATTTGGTATCTCAAACGTTTGAAACTATTTGAAGGACCGAATGCAGAGGTGCAAATTCGTGAACTGGATAAAATCGCTCACCACAAACAATATAAGAATAATCAAACCGTATTTTTACCTGGCGATCGTCGTAGACTGGTCTACTTGCTCAAGAAGGGACATATCAAACTGTGTCGCATAAGCCCACAGGGCAAATCACTCACGGTCGCTCTTCTCGAGCCCGGTGAGATATTTGGTGAAATTGAAGCGTTAGACAATCGACCCACTGCATCCGTAGCTGAATCATTGAATGCCCTGGAACCTGTGACCGTATGCGAAATTGAACATAAGGACTATGTCCGGTATCTTCACCAATTTCCCGAGATTGCGATAAAGGTGCTCATGCTCGTTGGAGCACGAGCGAGACAGATGGAAGCACGCATGGAAGATCTCGCATTTAAAAGCGTCTCGTCCCGTCTAGCTAATCTCTTTATTGAGTTATCTGAAAAATATGGTCAAGAGTCACCTGATGGGTTTCGAATCAGTGTACGACTGACCCATCAAAATTTAGCTGACCTCGTTGGAGCCAATCGGGAAACGGTGACCTCATTCCTTAGTGAGTTTCGTCGAGAAGGACTCATAACTCAGAACAAGGGATACTTCTTTATATTGGAAAAAGACAAACTTAATATGATTCGTTAAGACAATCGACAATCTGGCTACCATCTTAAATTCCTTCTCAGTTAACGACTTTCAAGCGATGTAGAAGTCCATTCCTAACTCTCGAAGTTGCATGACATTCATGAGATTCTCCACCAGAATAAAAGCAGCATTGAGGCCGACAAAGGAAGTGAATTTGAAAACCTTGCTGCGATTTCACAGAGCCTGTATCATCACTCCGTGGATGTGCAGAACAAATAGACAGGGATATTCCAATCCTTTCATGTGATGTTTAAAGAGATTCACACATCTCACTAGACTCAATTAGCTTCAGATCTCCAAGCCCAACACCTTATGACAATAATCGTACGCCAAATGTTTACCTGTACAGGATCAATTCTTCCAACGATTCTCCAGTCATGAGGCGTCTTCTCTCATCAATCGTCGACATACGAAAAGGTGAAGGCCCTCTCGTCGCCTTCATGTTCTTCTACTACTACCTGATCCTCATTACGTATTACTTTCTCAAACCCGCCAGAGATAGTCTCTTCCTGGTAAAGCTCGGGCCAGAACAGCTCCCGTTCGTCTTCATGTTGATTGCGTTGATAGTCGCACCCATAGCAACACTGTATTCCCGGTCAACTCGTTCGCTCTCTCTCTCACGAGTGATGAATCTCACGATCGTCATTCTGATTCTGAATCTTGTCGCTCTCCGATGGTTGCTTCAGCTAGATCACGCATGGATCTATTTTGTCTTTTATGTTTGGGTGAGCATCTATGCCGTATTGGGCACATCGCAATTCTGGCTGTTGGCCAATACGATTTTTGATCCTGCTCAAGCAAAACGAGTGTTCTGGTTTTTGAACTTAGGTGGGATTCTTGGAGCCATGACGGGAGGTGAAGTCACAAACCTGATAGTCCGATACCTTGGCCTTGCAACTGAGAACTTGCTGTTCTTATGTATGGGACTGCTCTCCTGCTGTCTGTTAATCCTCAACGCCATTGCAAGACTCAAGAAAAAAGAAAGTCCCGACCATTGGTCTCGCGCTCCTCTAGATGAGCAAGGCCCAGAAAGCCTTGGAGATATGGTTGGCACAATTCGTCAATCCAAGCAGCTTCAATATATGGTCGGAGTGCTCTCCATTGGAATGATATTGGCCACCTTCGTCGACTTTCAGTTCAAAACAGTATCCGTTGAGGCATTCCCAGAAAAAGAGGATCTCACGGCTTTCCTAGGAACATTCTATAGTCGCCTCAGTATTATCTCACTCCTCATTCAATCATTCTTGACTTATCGGATCCTGCGAATGTTCGGCGTCGGCGGAGCCATTAGCTTTCTTCCCGTCGGCTTATTAATTGGCTCGATCGGCATGATTGTGATGCCCGGCCTATGGATGGGAGTGCTACTTCGTGGAACCGATGGGAGTTTTCGTTACTCAATTGATAAAACCAGCCGTGAACTCCTCTATCTGCCAATCCCTATAGATGTCAAAAAACGAATTAAAGTTTTTATTGATATGTTTTTGGATAGATTGTTTCGAGGTATCGGAGGTGGCCTTCTGTTGGTCTTTACGGTCGTACTTGATCTCTCTGTGAGACAGATCAGTCTCATAGTTCTTCCATTGCTTATCCTCTGGATTTTTTTAACTGTCTTGGTGCGTAAGGAGTATGTGAGTGCGTTTAGGAAAGCACTTGAACGAAGAGACATTGACCCAAGTGAAGTTCAGATGGATATCACAGAGGCGGCCACTGTTGAGGCACTCATTGCAGCACTGAAGAGTCCAAATGAGAGAGTCTTAGTCTATGCACTTGATATGCTTGAATCAGTAGAACGCGCGGAACTGATCGAAGCCGTTCAACCCCTGTTGCAACATTCATCACGTGACATACGGCAAAAGTCTCTACGATTGCTCAAGACTCAAAATTTTCGCCCTCTGCAACCTGATATTCATGAGCTCCTACATGACAGCGACCCACAGGTGAGATGCGAAGCCGTATCTATTCTCACTCAGAGTAACAAAGGACCCGACTCGACACGAATACAAGATTTCCTCAATCACTCAGATCTGAGAATACAAGCAGCAACCGTTCAATATATTGCGCAGTCTGGCTTTCCTAAGGATCAAAACTTGATTACCAATCAAGTAATCGAACGAATTCTCTCGTATGATGGAAAGGAGGCAGAGGTGCTTCGTGCACAGACCGCACATGCATTAGGGTTCCTTCGACATTCTTCCTTGCATCCTGTCTTATTGGACCTCAGGAATGATGTTTCGCCCCTTGTCGTTAAGGAAGTCATTTCTAGTGCCGGACGCATGCGAGATCGACAATACGTGCCATGGCTAATCACGAAGCTTTCCACGACCCAGTACCGCGCAGAAGCTCGCTGTGCCTTGATAGCCTTTCATACTCACATCCTTGGAACACTCTATGATTATCTGACGGATGAAAGGACCGATCTCTCAATACGTCGCCACATACCAAGAGTACTCGCATCCATCCCCAGCCAAGAGTCTGTAGATGTATTAACAAAGTCCTTCGAAATCCTCATACCCGCAGTCCAATATCCCGTCATCAAAGCATTGAATAAACTACGGACTCGGCATCCAGAAATCCTGTTTGATACGGAACAAGTCAATACGTGGTTCATCCAGACTACTCAATCCTACTACGAACACTTCCAGATCGAGCATCTATATCGAGAAGTTCAGGATGGTCCGGCTACGGATCTTCTTAAGAAGGCCTTACGGGAAAACATGAATCGAGATATAGAAATGATGTTTAGATTGCTAGGACTGTGCTATCAACCCAAGGATATGTACAGCGCATTCTCGGCCTTTGTTAGTCAAGAAAAGCAAATGCGGGCAAGTGCGATCGAGTTTTTGGATAGTGTCTTGAAACAAGACGAGAAACACTATCTCTTTCCTATTCTCGATGGATTGTCAAAGTCTTACACGATACAAAAAGGACAAGAGTTGTTTGGATTGCACATTGACGAACGGAGCAAGGCTGTAGAAACCTTAATGCGAGGATCTGATCCATGGCTCAAAGCTTGCGCGACATTTACACTGATTGAGTACCATACGGACGAGTTACTCAATCTAGCCAAACAATTCCATGACGACGAAGACCCTGTCATTCGTGAAACAGCACATCTCGTCTTACGTCGCATGAAGCATTGAACAGGATTAGTCTCTTTGCCTAGGCAAACGCCTTGACGATTTCCTGGTTCAGTGTTTGAAGTTCTTCGTGTGCTTGGGTAATCTCATTGATTTTCAGTTGTAACTTTTTTAGCAGTTGCATCTTCTCCAGACCATTTCGAACAATCACCCGCAAGTCTTCATTGTCCCAGGGCTTCTCAATATATTGAAACAGCCCAACTTGGTTGATGGCTTTGATGGCATTTTCTTTATCGGCGTATCCCGTAAGAATAATTCTGGGAACATCTGGCTTAAGAGATCTGACCTGACTAAGAAAGGTGATTCCATCCATCTCAGGCATCAGGTAATCAGAAACGACAAGGTCAACATCATGATTCCGAATATGTTCAAGCGCGCTCTTCGGAGACGTAAACGTCACGGTACGATACGGCGTTTCTAAATCCAGAAATGTCTGTAGGCTCGTCACCACGATTTCTTCATCGTCCACAATTACAATAGTTGGGGTCGTCTCAGCATCTGCCATGTGTTTTCTCTCCTTCTTACGCTGTCGTCGAAATACAGTATCGGACTAAAATTATCGTTATAAAATTGGTAAATGTATTCGAAAAGTCGTACCATGACCCAACTCACTCTCCACCTCTATTGTCCCCTTGTGATCTTGCAAAATTTGATACACAATAGAGAGGCCTAGCCCAGTACCAACCCCCACACCCTTTGTCGTGAATCCAGGATCAAAGATTCTGGGAAGATCTTCCTTTGAGATACCCTTTCCTGTGTCGCGTATCTCGACGAGCGCCAAATCGTTCTTGCAATAAGTGCAGATAAAGATTTTTCCTTGCCCTTCGATAGCATGACTCGCATTGACTAATAGATTCATGAAAACTTGGTTCAATTGATTGGGATAACATTTGATAAGAGGAAGTGTCTCATAGTTTTTGATGACTTCAACTCGATTTTTGAGTTCATGTTGTACGAGAATAAGAGTATTGTCCAACCCTTCATGGATATTAACCTCATCAAGTTCTGCCTCATCAAGACGCGCAAACTTGCGTAAGCTATTGACGATCATCACGATACGATCAATCGCCGTTTGATTATGAGTATTGAGCGTCTCAAGAATTGACAATCGTTTGTCCAAATCAGGTAATTCAGGGAGTGATTGAGACATATTCTGATCAAGGATTTGTCCCTTAATCTTAGGCAATGAGCGAGTCAAGATATCGATATTACTTTTTAAAGCCCCGAGAGGGGTATTGATTTCATGTGCCACACCTGCAACAAGCTGGCCGAGCGAAGCCATTTTCTCCGCCTGCACAAGTTGGGCTTGTTTCTGTCGAAGTTCCTTCGTCCGTTCGTCGACCTTCTGTTCTAAATCGCTATAAGCTTGTTGAATAACTTCCTCTGCCCGCTTGCGAGCCGTCACATCACGCAGGCTCCAGACTCTGCCAACGCTTTTTCCGTCAACCTTTTGTGGCTGTGTGTATCGTTCAAAGACTCGACCATCCTTAAACGTGATCACATCACGGCTTTCAGCATCTGGGTCGGCGTAGACATCCATTAATCGTTGAGAGTATTGTTCAGGATCTTGTAATTGATCGAGGACTGGCGTCATCGCCTCCGTGTGGTTCTGAGAAATCTTGAGGGATGACGAG
This sequence comes from Nitrospirales bacterium, assembly GCA_049607825.1. GTDB lineage: Bacteria > Nitrospirota > Nitrospiria > Nitrospirales > UBA8639 > JAGQKC01. The sequence goes on along the minus strand of JBMYWX010000016.1, from coordinate 10,785 downwards.
AGCCCCCACATCTCAGAGAATTTTTTGTTAAAGTTCACAATACAACCCTCTCGATCAGCCACAAGAATCCCATCTGTTGTTGAATCAAGAGTGGCATGTAATAACGAAACAGAACTTTCGAGCTCCTCCAACTCACGCTTGCGTTCCGAAATATCTTTGAATGTGACGACGGCGCCTACGATCTTATCGTCTTCCCAAATTGGAGTGCTCGTGAATGAGACCGGAAAACTTGTTCCATCTTTTCGCCAAAAAATGTCATCCTCCACTCGATTAATGAAACCATCTTGAAAGGATTTATAAATTGGGCAGTCTTCTTGTGAGTACGGGGTCCCGTCAAGTTGCGTATGATTTAAGATTGCATGCTGTGGTTTCCCAACTAACTCATCCACGGAACACCCAATCAGAGCGGCGGCCTCAGGATTCGCGAATGTCATAATGCCTTGACAATTCACGCCATAGATTCCTTCGCCAGCGGAGGCCAATATCAATTCGTTCTTGCGCATCAAACATTCAATGGCCTCTTCAGTCTCCTTACGTTCTAGCGCATTCGCAAAAATCTCTCCAGTAATGCGAAGAAGGGACATATCATCCGTCGTCCATGACTTTTCTGCGCGTACAGAATCAAACGAGACAATTCCCATGAGGGTTCGTCGATGAATAATGGGCACCATGATGGCTGACTGCACGTCAAAAGCCTCAAAATTTTCTCTTTCAATCTTAGCCTCTATTGGCAGATCCTTTACGCGAGGGATGTACACCGTTTCCATCCCCCTAAACTGTTCCATCGCCCAAGGTATGGTATCCACTGAGATCGGATGAAGGTCACTATGCGTAAGCGTAATTCCTACGGCAGACCACTCATGAGTAAACCGCAGTGTTTGTTGATCTTCTGATAAGAGCGCGACCCAAGATCGATCCACGCCAGTTAATTCTCCAATATCGCGAAGGGCATCAACAATACCTTCATCCATTCCATTTGATGGTAAGTTAATAAATTTCGTCGAAATTCTTGAAATCACGTCCTCAATACAGTTTCGCTGCTCCAGCGCGGCTTCTACTGTCTTGCGATCCGTCACGTCACGAACCGCTGCCGTAAACAAGAGGCGATCACCCACAGTCGTTTCTGCCATCCGAATCTCTAATGGGAACACTGAACCATCCTTCCTGAGACCTTCCAATTCCACCCGACGCCCCATAATATGCGGCACACGAGTTTCTATAAATCGCTTGAGTCCAGCGGCATGGTGTTCGCGGTACTTTTCCGGCATGAGAAACTCTATGTTTTTTCCGATCAGTTCATCTTGCGTATAATCCCAGATTGTTTGAACCTCCTGATTCACCACAATAATTGTGCTCGTAGAATCAATCGTAATAATTCCTTCACCTACTGTATCCAGCACAGCATGAAACAATGCAGCAGCATCTGCAGAACTCTGTGTGCTACGAGACTCAATTCCCATGAGTTGAACTCCTTATCGAGCGGCTCTTGTCCCCATTTCTCCAATGAGCCCCCGCAAACGTTTCGTAAGAGCCCTCAACACCCCTTGAGTAATCTGGACATGGTCAGAGAGAAGGTCAATGAACTCTTCACGACTCACTCGAAGAAGACGTGTATCATCCACGGTTGTGGCTGTCGCCACACGTGGTTCTTCGTCAAACAACGCCCACGTTCCAAATGCTTCCTGTGGCCCAATGAGTGCGATATCACTTCCGTCACGATGAAGACGGACTTTCCCCTCGACGACAAGATAGATGGCATCAGGTAGATCTTGCTCCCGATAAATATCCATCGCCTTCAAGAATTCAACCTCTTCAACGATCGCAGCAATATACGCCATTTGTTCCGTAGAGACCTCTGAAAATACTTCAACATGTTGAAGAAAAATGACTTTTTCGATGACTGTTAGCATATCTAGCTCTTAACCATCTCCGACCATCTAGGAACTTGCATATACACGAATAGATCCTGCATTTAGTGATGACGCTGACTGTATGAGTATCATCCTAAAAGCCTTGCAGACAAACATCAAGGAGATGAGACTAAGTCAACTCTTCTAAACCGTTTCCTACAATCTACAGCTAACTTTTTATGAACGTTAGAATCTACTGCGAACGAATAGATCCCATATGTGTTCGGTTGAGACCAAGGTACAAACGATATCGTCCGTCTCCACGGGAGAATTCCCGTTGTGCACTATCAACAACGAGATAATACCGACCCGGGTCCAATTCTGTGGGAAGTAGATAGGTGACTCCTGCTCGCCAGAGATGCCCATCGCCAATCTTTCGTCCATCGACGGTAAGAAGAGAGAGCCCTGGTTGCCAAGGAGTCCGGTGTCCTTTGGTAGGAGACCATTGAGAAGAGTTTACAGCAACGGCTATTTCCACAGCCGTCTTTTTTGTCAAATTGAAGGTATAGTATTGGTCCGGACCATTGAGACCTTCCGGATGTTGAAATGTACCAATCGAAGCTGCCAGTCTGCCAGCCACAACCGTACTCTTTGTCAGGAGGTCAGCATGTTGCCTATCTCGCCCTCCCATAAGGACCTCTTCCTCAAGAGCCTCCGTTTCACAACCAGCTCTTGTCACGTCGTTATCAATCCGACTCGCAACTGAACAGGCGAATTGCTGGGATGCGCATTGTTCCCCGTCTCCTGGACGAATCCGAAACTCATATCCATATTTTGGCGACTTGGGTGCAACCGTTAAAACTTTTCCCTCATCATCTTGACCAGATGTCTCATCCTGAAGAACATTTGCCCCGGATAAGAGACAATTCACGAGCGAAGAAAACTTAGCTTGTTCTTCTAAGTGGGCCCACGGACAATCTTTACTCTCTAAAGCACACGCCACGTCTGATTGGTACCCGACAGTATGCACCACTGGCTTTTGTTGAACCGCGCACCCAACAGTTATCCCCATGATGCATATAAGACTAAGATACACGATCAATTGTGCGCCGGTTCTCATGAAACACATACTCCAACGTTAATGATGCCGAAAACGAATCACTTATGTCTCTCGTTCAATCCCGATTACGTCAAACTTCTGACCTTTCGGATTGGACTTCAAGTACACCTTGACAGCATTCGTCCAATTTTCTCCACGATCATAACTCGTGTGGATCGTCGTATAGATAATAGAAGCGGGATCACCAGTCATATTAGCGCTTGATGTACGTGTAGCCCACGCATCCAGAAATGATTTATCGAGAAGTATTTGAGGTGAGCTGATACGCGACTCTTCAACAATGACCGCATCATGACCGTATTCTACATGTCGTCGAATGGTGTATCGATATATGGCTGTCGCTGCAGGAGCATAACCATGTGTCAGGGCCAAGTTCTCAAAATTCAGCGTCTGGGCATCAGATTTTGTTACCTGCACGGTAAAGTGGTCTAACGGGTTCATGAGGTTAAAGTAATAGGCACCAATCTTATCTCGTCGCTGCTTCAGGACATTGGCAACGTACTGCTCCGCTCTAACATCCGTAAATGCTCCACTGTGAACAATCGTTTCAATGTCTTTATCAGTGAATGATGTCACAATCCTCGCTCCCCAATATGCATCTCGCTTGGTCATGTGGAGAAACGCTGGATTTGGGAAAGTTGGTCGCCATCGAGAAGGATCGAAATACTCGGCATTGAAGTAGCCGACCGACGGATAATTCATATGGAGTGGGACTTCCCATGGTTTGACATATGCCCCTATCGACCCCATCGATCGTGCGACTGTTCCAAAATCAAGAAAATATTCATTGCCATAGCGAGGTAACTGTGGATCAGCATTGTCAGCTCCAAGAGTAGAAGAAAAATCAATAAGATAATGAGTAATATATTTTTTCTCTGAATCATACATGTCTAGGGCATTGGCAGCTTTCGTATCAGTATGGTTCAAAAATGCCGCAACGACACCTAGGCCACGGAGTTCGCGACGATTTTCATGGAGAAAACGGTCATTAGAATCATCTGGACGCTTGCGTTCATACAGAAACGGACCTTTGGGCTTACCAGGAAGGAACTTGCTCGCCACCGCTCTGATGGTTCCATCTGGCCTGTGAGGAACTCGATCTAAAATGACATTGACATCTTCTTTGGTCATCTGTCGTTTACGACGGTACTTCCCGCGGATTTTGGCTTTTGTTGGATGAACGGAAAATTTCTCTGTATCAAAGGTCACAAGATAATGTTCCGGCACGTTGTACCCTGCAGCGTGAAGGAAGCGAGGGGTGATCATTTCCGATGCCGTCGTCATTTCTGGATTCGATAGTGAGTCGAATTTAATTAAATACCAATGCTCTGTTCGATCACATTGTTCTTTCGGCTGATCACAGATCACAAACCCGGGAGTCGAGCCCAGGCTCTCTTTCGCACTCATCACGATCCATTCATTTGTAGAATTTGGACCTTGACCAGTTGTTGAACCACGACTGAGTTCTTCTTGTGAAAGGGGCGAAGTAACATGCCGGTTCGTATACCATGTTGAATTGGGCACTTCATCCAACGCATTCACGTTTCCTGCCTCAATGGGATCGGCAAGGCCAACCCAAGTTCCAACAGTTCTTAACGACCGCCCAAAATTGAAAAACTGACCAACTCGATAGAAAATCATTTTGTGGGCACCATCCCAAATAAACCATTGACCTTCGGTTTCTTCTTCTGGCTCAGGAATCGGACGGCGATCATCAGCCTCCCACGTAACTGGGCCAGATAGATCAACGTGGCTATAGCACCCACCTAAAAAGAGGAATAGACAAAAGATGGATGACAAGATTGCTCTTAGCGAAATGTGAGGAGAAAGCATGATCATTCCGCCAAATAACTTCATCTGAAAACACTCCAGCATTGGTACATGTTTACACATTCCGACTCAAATAGTCGTATGCAAACTCACGATCACAATCCACCAAGAAACGTTCCTCGTTTCCGCTGAAACTCTACATCACCTTTGAGCAACAACTGCATCCCTTCTTCACTTCCAGCCACCTGAACACGTAAAGCAAAATTCTCTTTTGTCACAAACCGAAATCCGGCACCAGCGGAAAGTCGAAACGTCCTCGTTTCTAAATCTCGAAATTCATTGAACACTTGACCGGCATCAATAAAGAGAGACCCTTCTGTTTGCGCCCAAACGGGATAACGCCATTCCGCATTAAACAACAGTGCGCCTTCATCAGACCAACGCCCACGTTCATACCCTCGTAACCCATGATTTCGATCGAGTCTATTGAGCTCATAAAACGGGATCGATCGATCCTTCAGGGAATTCAGTTTCGCCAGGTAAGCTCGCAACAACAACACTCGATTACCACGAAATATGGGGATCAGCCTTTGAATCTCTGCAGTATAGCCAACATACTCGAATTGATCGCCATCAACTTGATTAGTATAGGTAAACGTGGCATCGATGAACCAACCGTCGGACGGACGAAACGGACTATCGCGTGAGTCGTATGTCAGTTGAGGCCCCACTTCTATAGCCGTCTGTGACGTACCCACACCAGGAACCGTCGCGGGAATATTACGTCCACTTCCTGCTTTTGCATCTGCGTAAAACATGCGACCAAAAAGCAAACCTGTAAAATCGCCAACTATAGGTCTGCCTACCGTGACATCCCCAGATATTTCATCAAGTTCAAAGTTTGTTTGACCACCATTACGATCTTTGGGAGCACGGTTTCCTCCAGGGAAAAAACGACCTCGGTCAACATCAAGCCCGAGAAGGTTGACATCCAATGTATACAGCGATCCAAACAAGGCCGGGTCGTTATACGAAAACTCTCCGGCGTGATTATCAGGAAACCCAATTAAATACGACGCGCGAATCCGTTTTTTTTGATTAAATAGATTATTATGAAAAGCCGTGAGACCAACCCCACCTCCAATCGCCCCACCGAATTCAAATCTTGGCACGACCCCTCCTGTGCGCGCGTCATTGAGAAAAACATCAAGCACACGTTCGAGTAGATCAACCTCTTCATATAAAATACTCATTTTCTTAATAGGATAGGTAAACCCCTTCCACAAATATTCTGGAGCTGCCAATAAAGTGTACAGAAAACTATCTTCTTCGTCCGTGGGCCGTGTGTCTTCTGGTAGTTCCGAGCTCAAATCTTGATCAACAGCAGCTGTAGGTTGAGGCTGCTGGGTCTGTGTTCGTTCTGGACCTGTGCTTGCGCAGCCGCCAACACTGACTATCATTATAAAGAGGAAAATCATCATCGCATTCATCAATTTGTCTAGAAAAATTGGCTACCCTTTGGCGAAATACACATGCACGAGCAGAATCATAGTAAAGTAAACGTTAATTCTCCCGCAATCATGTTGTACATCTCCCTATCCCTTAAAAGGTGTATCGCAGCGTGAGGCCCGCTCCCCGACCACTGCCAGATAGCATGGGTAACACCATCCATCGATCTTTATGCTCTCGATGGTACCAACTGAGGGACTTCCCCATGGCAAGTCCTAATGCTGCACCAACAAAGACATCAGAAGAAAAATGTTCATCAAGAAGGATTCGAGAGAGCCCAACAAGACTTGCGGCTGAGTAGGCCAAAAACGGGATTGGCTGCGAGTAGTGATCTGCAAAAACTGCTGCCGTGGAAAAAGCTCGAGCGGCATGGCTTGACGGAAAAGAGCGATCAAAACTCAGATCCTGAAATGGCTTATAGGAATGCGACCCACGTCCTTTATTAGGTCGCCGCCTGCCTGCCGCCACTTTGGCAAACCCTGATATTGCTTCAGTAAACACTTGCGCTTCAAGACTTATAGAAGCGATGCGAAAGAGTTTATCTCCTGCTTCCTGCTCTCTAAACCAAAAGCCGCCAGCCATCAGCCCCAGGTGTCCTGCAAAGAAAGCATAGGATGAACCAGCAACATCTAATCCCTCCGCCACATCATCCCTCGTGGCCCCACGATTCTTCTGGAAAAGATCTTGTATATCTCCATCAACTGCCATCAATCCTCCCATCCCAGCTGCGACTCCTCCCAGTACTATCGCATCGGTAGTATCCATACGAAAAGGAGAAGTGAATACATACTTTGCATCATCAAGAACAGCACGACTTAATGAAGATACAGTTACAGAACTTGAGTCTACTACCTGGGTCTGATCATCCCATTCACTTGTTACCTCCGTAGCATTATCCCTCTGAGAACTTGGCATTGCGACTGCCAGAGTCAGACTAGCAACAATCACAAACCAACTCATGCAGATGATGAAGCCGAGAAACATCGGAGCACAGACTCCGACATTTTTAAGGATATTGATGGAATCCCCCTATCAATTTATCCCCTAGACTGCACTGACACTTGAACTCTTCAAGAAGACACACGGATTCCCACGCTCTACATTGTAAGATTCACTGATGCTAGGTCGACTTCGAATACGCTTGGCTTCACCTGCATTGCTGTGTAGCGAAATCAATTTTCACCAGAGAAACCTATCCTTTCGCTTCACTAATAAACGAGGCATATAATACCAGAGTCATCAATTTCTAAATGTATGTTGGCATACATTGTCCTAGAAAATACAGGCGAGTAGATAGAGCTATTTTATTGGCAACATACCCCGCGGCGAACTGTTGTTGATACTTAGTTTTTCTCTGTATAACTTATGCGTTCATGACTGAGTGCACACGCCTATAATTTCCTGAATCCTCACCGGTATACTTTTTGAATGCTCGGTTAGACGCGGCCAGAGATTGATAGCCCACTAGGTCTGCAATCATATCAACAGATTGACCTGACTCTGCCAGCAGTCGACGTGCCTTTTCCAAACGCCATTGGGTGAGATAATGCAACGGGGGCATGCCTGCCAGTTATTTAAAAGACAAACGAAAGGGTAGCTCGATAGTTGAATGCAAACCCGTGAACAACATTAGGCTACGAAACCCTAGTAGACATTTTCATGCCTGTGCTTCAGCAACTAGTTGAGCTCACCTAAATAAATTCGACCGGTCAATGCGTATAAATGACACGCAAGGCTGACAGCTTGAAGCTACTGTGTTGCAAACGATTTTCCAGATCTGAAATATTAGTGCGTAGGGCTTGCACTTCTTCATCGCGAATAGTTGGGTTGCGCTTTTGCAGGGCAAGCAGACGCTGCAGCTCACTATCTAATTCTTTGTGCATCGACCCAATCGCAGTATGGCGAAACACAGGAAGCTGTTGCGCCGCAATTTCTTCGATTTGTCCCACCTGTTTTTTTAATGTCGTACGTGTTCTCTCAATTATTTTCCGTGCGACGTCCTGACTAATCTTTTCTAGCCGAGATTCGTACCTGTCCAATGGTAATTGCCGAGCATAGTCTTGCCCCTCCTGGTTAATCAGCAAACGCAATGCGTTGCGAGGAAGGTAACGACCGACATCTAAGTAGCCAGGTGCAGGACAGTTCGATTCAAATAGGGCTTCAAGTAAAATAGTGCGTGGGGGCATGTGTGGCATGTGTAAACCACAGATACTGACTCGGCCTTTTTCTCCGTTTACTATCATATCGATTGTCGCGCGCACCAATGGGTGCTCCCAGCTCAGAAAATGTATGTCTTCTCGCGCTAACGCGGTCTCGCGATTGGTCGTCACGGTCATGCCGTCTTCGGGTAACTCTGGAAATTGGTCAACCTCTAAATGAGCACCAGGTCGTACAACCCAACTACCTTGCGAATGATCTTCAATGTCTACGCCGAAACAATCAAAAGCCGTTTCGAGGTATCGTGATAACACATCCGCCTGTTCGTTTAAATTAATTTCTTCAATCAACGGATCGGCAATTTCTTTACGGCAACTACTGAGTTCAAGTAACCGATTTCGCCCCTGGGTGAGTTGTCTAGTCTTTTGTTCATGCAGATCCTTGCACTCGCGAATAAATCTTTCGTCATCAAGGTGTTCGCCGACAAGATACGTAAAAAATTGTTCTTCCATCTCGACCTTGATGTGTTGGCCGGTTACGCAACTCTCTTCAAATGAATTGAGTGCATGATGGTACCAGCGACTCAACCGTGCGTCTCTTGAACCTGGCACAACCGGTACGTGAATATTGATGTCGTGCTGCTGTCCAATTCTATCCAGACGACCAATACGCTGCTCCAATAAATCAGGGTTATCGGGCAAATCAAACAAAACGATGTTGTGGAGAAATTGAAAGTTTCGTCCTTCGCCACCAATCTCTGAGCAAATCAGTATTTGCGCACCGTCTTCGGCGTCGGCAAACCACGCGGCAGCGCGGTCGCGTTCCAGGATATTCATGTCTTCGTGAAATACACCGGCATGCAGGCCATGCTTTTTGAGTAGTAATTTTGATATTGAAACCGCGGTCTCGGCTGTCGCACAAATCAGAAGGACTTTATCTGGCGATAGTGCTCGAAGCTTGTCGGAAAGCCAGCGAATACGTGTCTCACTTCGGTCATCCTCCAGCACAGCTGGAATAAAATGACGCTGAGGAAACCCGCTGATCGTCTCACGTGTATTTCTGAACAACATGCGGCCAGTACCGTGTTGATCAATTAAATAGTCAACGATCTGCCGACGAACTGTACGGGCCTCCTCATTAGCAGCATTGATGCCTGTTATGTCGATGGCTTCATTTTCACCTATGAGCAAACGTAATCGCGCAAGATTCTCTTCAGTCATAATCTGATTATCGAGTAGTCGATTCACCAGGTCGACAGTCGCAGCATGTTGTTTTTCCTCGGCGACATAGCTTTCAAGCGAGTGGAAACGCGCCGGGTCGAGCAGTCGTAAACGGGCAAAATGTCCAGCAGTGCCAAATTGTTCGGGTGTGGCGGTTAACAACAAAACGGAATCTGACTGCTTAGCTAATATTTCGATTTGGCGATACTCTCGACTGCACTCGTTTGGTGTCCACTCAAGATGGTGCGCTTCATCAACAACCAATATATCCCAATCACATGAGGCAATGAATGGGGCGATATCTTCACGGCAGGCAAAATGTAATCCACATAACACGAGTGAGAATTGATCGAAATAGTTTTCACTGGGTTCAGATTCCTCAAAATCGTCGACAGCCTCATCAGTGTGTAAAAAATACGGCTCATCGATGATGGTAAAACGTAAATTAAAACGCCGGAGCAATTCCACCATCCACTGATGCAGCAATGGTTCTGGCACGATAATTAACGCACGATTAACTTTTCCGGTCAGCATCAGACGATGTAGAATTAAACCGGCTTCTATGGTTTTACCCAGACCCACTTCATCGGCAAGCAAAACACGTGGAGCGATTCTATTCGATACTTCATAGGCAATATAAATTTGATGCGGAATCAGGCTGACACGCGGCCCGTGCAAGCCAAAGGTTCTTGATGTTTGCTGAATAGCAAGATGGTGCAGCGTGGCCGCACGCAGCTCAAACCACCTGTTGTCGTCAACTTGCCCGGCAAACAGTTTGTCTTGCGGTAAATTAAAGGTCATTTCGTCAGACAGTTCACATTCATGCATGGTGGCCATTTCGCCACTGGCTCGAATGCCGTGGTAGCGCATCGTTCCGCTCACATGTTCAACTTTGGTGATCGACAGATGCCAACCTTCAATATTTTTAATTGAATCACCGATATCAAATTCAACACGCGTCAACGGGGCAGTATCTTTTGCATACGTGCGGACTTCATCGGCCGCGGGGAATTCCATGAGAACCGTACGAAAGTTGACAGATTGTACAATGCCCAACCCGAGTGCGGCATCGTTGTCACTAACCCAGCGCTGGCCGGGAATAAAATCTTGCATCGTGTTCGTTCATTTTCATGTAAGAAATCTGAGATTGTTTGGCTAG
>JBMYWX010000015.1:0-22731 GCA_049607825.1 Nitrospirales bacterium | reverse complement strand
GGTCATTGATTGGAGGAAGGCCTTGAGTTTGACGGGGTCACCGTAGAGCGTCCCAAAAAAGTCTCCACCTTCTTTGGTTTCATTTTGCGGAAGTCCGGTACGAAGACCTTCTGTCAGCGATCCCCAATAGCGATACAGCCGGGCATTAGCCATTTCTAAGAATCCACCAATATATGAGGGCTTTGCTTTATCAAGATATTGATTAGTCTCAGGCGTATTGGAGTATTTCCCGTCATGGCGTTCGAGCATGCCGAGAGCTACAAGGGCATCGAAAAAATCACGCGCACTTCGTGGGTGTAATCCGAGTCGTTTCCGCAACGTGTCAGAATCGAGTGGTTGACCAGCCAGTGCTGTGAATACCTCTAATTCAACCGCACTCAGTAAAGTTTTAGAACCCCAAAACGCCATACCGAGTTGCATGATGTGTGATGGAGATGGTGGTGTGGTCATCTATTAGGTTCTCCAATGATCTGTTAGTCGCCACCGGCAAATGAATCTTCTTCAAATTCCTCAACGACCTCTTCTGTTTCCATGCCAAGTCCTGCTTGAAATGATTCTCGGATCGCTAAGACGTGGGAATGAGATGGTGTATCAATAATCTCTGGTGTGAAGCGTTCGAGAAATTGATTAGATAGCTTCAGTCCTTGTTCAAAAAACTCTGGTAATGGTCCTTCTGTGACCTGTTGCCACGTGATATAGATCAGAAATTCTTGGAAGTATCGTGCGTGTGGCAAGCGTTCTCCATGCTGTTGTAAGGCTTTGTACGCCCGAGTAGCTTCAGGGCCCTGAATCGAAGAAAATGTGTCCTCTGCTTCAAGAATCTCATCTTCCATTTCTCCCAGTTCTCCTCCTTGTTCTGAGAGCTGGAGTGCTTGTCGAGCGGCAATGGCTGGGTCAAAGTTCATGGAATCTATTCCTTATTCTAAGTACGACAGTATTAAGTTCTCAGTTGTCTATTTTCATTCAGAATTAGGAAGATACCATGCCAGAGAGCTTTTGTAACGTGGGCTCTGCTGATACAAGATTGCTGTTGAGTCCAAGAGGTTTGGGGTCCATATTCATCGCAAGACCTAGGAGCTGAGGGAGATGGAGAATCGAAAGCTCAATCGATGTATTGTGTGCGCTGTTTCCACTTATATGCCGTCTAAGTTCAGATGGCAATGTGGGCAAGGAGTGACCATGCTATCAACCTCATGAGCTTTAGCATCGGACGAATAGGTTGCCCCCATATTCAGGGAGTTTGTTTCATTCACGGTTAGAATGGGAAATCCACAGCAATGACTTTTTCTAGGGAAGTCGAAGACCCCAGCTCCCAAGATACGTTCCAATACCTGAGGACGAACGTGATCTACTAGGATGTTGGATGTATGAACGGTAGTCATGAATGGGTGAATGTAAGAGCGCGGTTAGCAAGAAATCTGAATTCTGAGAATCAAGCGATTACCTTACATGTGGGGAATTTCTCCGCGATGCGATGGGTTCATAGAGGCGGTTATGCGGTCCTTCGTAGAGTTGATCAGGTCGAAATAAGTGGTTGTGTTGGTACTGTTCAAAGCAATGAGCCAACCAGCCTGCAACTCGAGCCATAGCGAATATTGGTGTAAACATGTCGGTGGCAATACCCATCTGATGGTAGATAATGCCTGAATAAAAATCTACATTCGGACGAATGCCTTTGTGTCCAATACGTTGTTCCATTTCTTGTTCTACTGTTCGTGCAATAGTAAGTAAAGAACGATGTTCTTGGTCATTTCCCATTTGCTGTGCCAGTTCTTGAAGGATGAGCGCACGAGGATCTTTCACTTTGTATACTCGATGGCCAAACCCCATGATCTTTTCTTTTGCCGCCATTTTCTGGTCAAGATAGGCGGGTACTCGGTCAATCGATCCAATTTCTTCAAGCATGTGAATGACGGCTTCGTTGGCCCCTCCATGGAGAGGCCCCTTGAGCGCACCTATGGCTGACGAGATGACGGTGTATGGATCAGCAAGAGTTGAGGCCGTTACTAATCCACTAAAGGTGGAGGCATTCATCGTATGTTCAGCATGAAGGATAAGACTCGTATCAAATATTTTGGCTATAGCTGGATCTGGGACATGCTCAAACAGCATGTAAAAGAAGTTGTCAGAATACGAAAGCGAATCATGCGGTTGAATCTGATCATCCCCTCGTCGAAGCCGTGCAAAGGCCGCCACCATGGTAGGAAGTTTGGCAAGCAATCGGATTGCGGCCCAATATCGAGCGTTAGTATTAGATACATCTGGTGCTGGATAAAACATTCCTAACGCTGCGACCGCGGCTTGTAATGCATCCATGGGATGTCCGTGCTCGGGAAGACATTTAATGAGGTCGGTGATGCGATACTTAATGCGTCGATGCTGGAAGAGATCTCTTTCGAATTGTTGTAACGCTGTTATGGTGGGGAGTTCATTGAACAGCAGGAGATAGGCTGTTTCCGTGAATGTACTATGTGCAGCAAGTTCTTCAATAGGAAAACCGCGATATTCAAGAATTCCTTGCGCTCCATCTACTGAACTGATATTTGACTTAGCGGCGGCGACTCCGGCTAAGCCTGGGAAAAAGTCTCGCATGTAAGATTATACCGCGATCTTAAGGTGAGGCCAAACTCATGGAAGGGATTTGTTATACTACGTTAGACGGACAGTGCAAGGGTATTCTGAACGGTTTTTACATTTTTTCATGAATGGGGGTATTCAATGACAAAGAAGATGGTGCGTAGCAATGTGATGAGATTCTCAGTAATGTTTGCAGTAATGAGTCTGCCTTTAGGCTTTGCAATGGCAGACGAAGGGCATCATCACTCTGGTAAAGAAGGAGCTCATCATTCTGGAGACATGAAGAAATACTCTGGGTCAGCACATGGCGGTATGCAACATCATTCCTCCGTGTCTCCATTGGGTATGAAAGAGTCTTTGGGCTTAAACAATGAACAAGTGAAAGCTCTTGAACCAGTAGAATCTGGGTACCGTAAGATGATGATTAAGAATGGAGCGGATCTTCGTGTGGCGATGATCGACTTAGGATCATTGCTCGATCAACAAGAGACAGACCGCAGTGCCGTGAGTCAAAAGGTTGATGAGATTGGTGGACTACAAAAACAATTAATGATGTTTCGTGTGGATACCTTGTTAAAGCTCAAGGAAATTTTAACTCCTGAACAGTATCAAAAATTCCGTGCACAGCTGAAACATCAAATGAGCCGAGGGTCGGCCGATGGTATGCATGGAAAGGGTGGCATGATGGGGCATGGTTCCATGGGGAAGCATGGATATGGAAAAGGACATTCGGAAGGCTATGGGCATGGTAAGGATCTCAAAAAAGGGCACTGAGTGTTCGATTTATACAGGAATGTGTGCGAACTGAGTGATGTCGTAGTCTATGGCAAATCTCACAAAACGATTATCAACCAATGTCGAAGGGAATTTCTTTGTTGATGAAACCTGCATCAATTGCGATACCTGTCGGCAATTAGCCCCAACAACATTTGAAGAGGTTGGTGAGTACTCAGCGGTTTCTCTCCAACCTCTTAACCCTTCCCAAGAGCTAGAAGCCTATCAAGCATTGCTCGCCTGTCCGGTTAGGTCGATTGGCACAGTCACAAAAAACAAAGACCTGCTCATACAGGCTCAGCAGAGTTTTCCGATCGAACTCGCTGAAGGCGTGTACTTCAATGGCTTCAATTCGGAGAAGTCTTTTGGTGCGAATAGTTATTTCATCATTCACCCTAACGGGAACTGGTTAATTGATTCGCCGAGGTATGTGCCCTATCTGATAGAGGCATTTGAAAGAATGGGCGGGATTCGGTACATCTTTTTAAGTCATGAGGATGATGTGGCCGATGCTGATCGCTTCGCCAAACGGTTTCAAGCAACACGCATCATTCATGATGCGGATAAAGATGCCATGCCCGAATCAGAATGGATTGTGACGGGAGACGACATAGTCCAAGCAGCTCAAGACTTTCAGATTATCCCGGTGCCTGGGCATACGGAAGGGAGTCAGGCGCTCCTCTATCAAGGTAAGTATCTTTTTACCGGCGATCATTTGTGGTGGGATCGTGATGAGGCCGCACTAGGTATGCCGTTGCGTTTGGTATGGAGTAGCCAACAACTTCTCAAGTCAACTCAACGTCTTTTCAATTTTTCCTTTGAATGGGTCCTGCCTGGTCATGGCGATCGTGTACAACTATCTCAAGCACGCATGCATCAGGAGCTATGGCGTTTGCTTGAGACCCGACAAATGATAACGGTACCGGATAACGTGTAACGTCTTGTTGTCTTGTCTTTCCAATCACTATTCCCCGAAAAATTCTCTTTAAAGAATTTTTCTTAGGAGTGAGATTCGTGAGATGCGAGAACGTGCCTGAGAATCGAACAGAGCCCCATGAAACCAAGCGAGCCAAGACTCCAAAGCAGGATTTCAAATGGGAAAAGGTTGTGAGATGAAGGATCCAATGTGATCCCTATTATGATGTTAAAACTAACAAGAGCTAGTACAATAAATGGAAGGATCGCTACTTGCTTCCACCTGCCTTCCCATTGGCGTTTTGCTCGAAGCAGGAGCATGATTGCCAATATTGGCAATGTACCCAACACGAGCATGACTACCCAGTTGATCATGTTCGTTGAGCCTGCTTAGATTGCATAATGAGTGTCCTAGATTGCTGAGCTCAGGATAACAATCATATCGGTTGCTCAACGGTATGATTGAGTCGCCCTTCTTCTTTCCTTCGTTCATTACATTCCGATTTTATACATTGGTGTGTCTCTCTAGCAGTCTCTAGATGTTTTCACTTTTGGAAATAGGCGGAGATGGTATGTCAGGAAGGTCTTTTGGACTGTTGATCAATTGGCTTCGCCATAGTTATCGCGGCTGCCACTTGGTAGTCGAATGTCGTCAACCAGGTTTTGAACTTCTATTGGTGGTTCTGGGCTAAATCGGCTGACGATGATAGTGGTGATGAAATTGAGCAGCATGCCAATGGTTCCGATGCCTTCTGGGCTGATGCCAAAGAGCCATTCTTCAGCATTGGCGGTAGGATCCATAAACCGAAACCAAATGATATAGGCCGCGGTGAACCCGATTCCCAGCAACATGCCGGCAATCGCTCCTTCTTTCGTGGTCCGCTTGTCAAAAATTCCGAGCAGCAAGATTGGAAAAAAACTGGCCGCAGCCAACCCAAAAGCAAATGCCACTACCTGTGCTACAAATCCTGGTGGGTAAATGCCAAGTAGTCCCGCCACGACGACAGCAAAAGCTGCCGCAATGCGGGCCATGCGTAGTTCTTGCTGTTGGTTCATATTTTTCCATAAGACAGATTTAAGCAGATCATGTGAGACCGAGGCGGAAATGACGAGTAGTAAGCCTGCTGCAGTTGAGAGCGCTGCCGCGAGGCCACCAGCAGCTACGAGTGCGACCACCCAGGCTGGGAGCTTCGCAATCTCTGGATTAGCCAGCACCATAATGTCTCGATCAACAGTGAGTTCGTTCTTCGTCGCGTCACCGCTGTACTGGATAACTCCGTCGTCATTTCGATCCGTAAAGACAATGAGCCCTGTTTCTTCCCAGCTCTTAAACCACTGAGGTGCGGCGGCGTATGTTTTCTCATTGAGGGTCTCAATCATGTTCACACGAGCGAAGGCGCTTACTGCTGGTGCCGTCGTGTAGAGAAGGCCAATGAATATTAATGCCCACATCGCACTCCATCGTGCGGCACGTGCATTTGGGACGGTATAAAAGCGGATCAAGACGTGCGGCAGCCCTGCGGTACCAATCATGAGTGCCATAGTGATGGCTAGCACGTCGATCATACTTTTCTTTCCATCGACCCAGGCTCCGGTGTATTCAGGCAGTCCTAAGTCGCGATGAATGGTATCGAGTGTTTCCAGTAGGGCCATGCCGGCATGTTGACCTTCAAGCAAGGTGGAGCCAAATCCAATTTGAGGAATCGCCCAGCCCGTCATTTGCCAAGAGATCGCAGCCGCAGGAACCAGGTAGGCCACAATGAGTACGCAGAATTGCGCAACTTGTGTGTAGGTAATGCCGCGCATGCCGCCCATGACGGCATAGAAGAAGACAATGATGACGCCGATTACAACGCCAATATTGACATCGACTTCGAGGAAACGTGAGAAGACGATTCCAACTCCACGCATTTGTCCGGCCACATAAGTGAACGAGACAAAAATAGCGCAAAAGACGGCAATCACACGTGCCGTTTGAGAATAGTAGCGATCACCGACAAATTCTGGAATAGTGTAGCGCCCGTATTTCCGAAGATAGGGAGCCAGGAGAAGAGCGAGGAGGACATATCCTCCAGTCCAACCCATGAGATAAATTGTGCCAGTGTACCCCATGAAGGAGATGAGTCCTGCCATGGAGATAAACGAGGCCGCACTCATCCAGTCGGCAGCCGTGGCCATGCCATTGGCGAGTGGAGGAACCCCACGTCCGGCCACGTAAAATCCAGAGGTCGATTGGACTCTGCTCCATATGGCTATGCCGATGTAGATGGAAAAGGTGATGCCGACGAGTAGATACGTCCAGTCCTGAATACTCATTCAGGCATCTCCGATGAATTCTGGGTAGGCCTGGACGTTGGATTATCGTTTACGCCATGCCGTTGATCGACGCGGTCCATCAGAATGGCATACACGAATATGAGAATGATGAATGTAAAAATGGAGCCTTGCTGAGCGAACCAGAAGCCGAGTGGGAATCCACCTAAATGAAACTGGTTGAGCGGCTCAACAAAGACGATACCAAGGAGGTAGGAGACCACGAACCAGATAGCAAGTAGAATTGACATGAGACGAAGATTGTCATGCCAGTGGGCATGGGCGCGATTGGCCTGGTTTGTCTTTTGGCGTGGTTGACGAGATGGTGTGTTACTCAATGTGAGCTAACTTCCAAAGTAGATTCATGAGCATCTGGAGAAGGTGAAGTCTATGTCAGGAACCACTATCCAAGTCGAAAGAATTCATAGAGAATTAAAACGGCCGAAATACCTGCAGCCAAGGTTGAGAACATACCTAAAGATCGAGACTTGAGCCATCCCAGCAGTCCGACTCCGAATAAAAATGAAAGAATGCCGATAGATATCGACCATTGAATGACTTCAAAGTAGAAGTCGATGTCTGGAGGTTCTGACCCATCGTCAAATTTCATCAAGACAGGCATCAGACGTAAGGCGCTGGCATACACAACTAAGATAATGAAGGAACAAGTCGATGAGAGAAAAGAGCCCGTGATATAGTTGGCCAATGGATGCCCGTCGTTGCTGGCGGACATGCGTGCCACGACGGCTACGGATGATCCAGCTAAGAGAGCCCCGACAAAGGAGATTGGTTCGGCTACCCCAGAGATTAAGGCTTGTAGTTCTTGTACGGCGGCTTCTTGTTCCATAGTAATAGCTAGAAGAGTATCAATGTCTGAATGAATAAAACCCTACAGTGGTCGTAGAGGCAATGTTTGTTGTAGAAATTGAGACGAACCGTACCTTGAAATAGTCATTGTATCGGTCGTATAGAGAAAAATATACAATGGTGTCAATGATAGATGGTCGTTGGTTGTGTCTCAGTTTGAATCTGCCTTTTTGTAAGGTCCTCGTTTTTTAGGAACTTCATTCGCATCCATTAGAGCAACAATATCATCCATACTCCAGAGCTTTTGAGATATTCCGGAGGCCATAGCAGGGGTGACTCTTAAAGTCTTATGGATTTTCACGAAATTATAATACACAAAATAGAGGGATAGAGCATGGCAATGGTTTTTTATCTTCTTTGAGAAGGCATTAGTCAGGCGAGTAAAACGGCGCATGGACATTCTCATGGTGAGGTTGTGGCGTTCAACATACGATGTTGAGATATAGGCTTTATCTGGATTGCCCTGAATCTTCTGTTTTCTAGCCCCATTGCAGACTGAAGGACTGTATTTTCTCTCTGCGCCAACCTCTTTCGGTTCTCCATACATTTTCACAAGCTGGGCGTAGTCCACGTCGTTGCCAAAGGCATCCCAAACCGCATCGAGGTACGCTTTATGCCCGTCGGTGGTTAGTTGAACCCGATGGGCTAGCCGTTCTTTTAGGTCACTCATAAACTCTGTGGCGTATCCAGCATCACGACCACCCACCAACCAAGAGACAATCATTTTGGAATCAGCATCTAAGGCTGTCCATGTCCACACATCGCCAGCTTCTTCAGGTGCTGCCTTGGCATCCTTCACGTTTTTGGCCTTGGCGTAGCAAAAGCTCCAAATTTCATCACATTCCACTCTTGTAGTGTTGACTCCCCGAACTTT
The DNA here is from genome assembly GCA_049607825.1 of Nitrospirales bacterium. Classification (GTDB taxonomy): domain Bacteria; phylum Nitrospirota; class Nitrospiria; order Nitrospirales; family UBA8639; genus JAGQKC01. Next base: position 14,411 of record JBMYWX010000015.1, on the reverse strand, counting down.
TCTGTCGTGAAACTCTTCGCAGGCCTTTCCTGCGTCTACCAAGAGTTTGGTAACCGTATTGATACTCACATCGACTACACGAGAAATGGACCGCATTGACGAGCCCTCTACCAACATCGAAAGTATTTGAACTCGCTTTGCCACGGTGAGTTTGTTCATGATAGGCACCATAATGGTAATACCCTCTAAAGTCAAGCATTTAGTTCATTTTGAAATATTAAGCTATGCAATTTTAAATGATTTATGGCCAAACAGTTAAATTTAATAATTTTTTAACATTTTCATATTTTATGGTTGACTAATCTTTTTAGCAAGAGTAAACTTTCTATTATTAGACAATATCTCAGATTTTTAAGAGGTTGAACGTGAATCATTCTCCCCGCATCTTTCCTCCCGAAAAATACATTAAAGACAAACTCAAAGAACGAGGTTGGACGCAAGCAAACCTGGCATTTGTGCTTGGTCGTACGTCAGGCGAGATTAGCTATTTAATGGGAGGCGGAAGGGTGCTTTCGACTGAAATTGCTCAAGAACTTGCGGTGGTATTTGGAGAATCGCCCGAATGGTGGTTATCACGAGATAACGATTATAGGCTTTCACGAACGGATTATGTGGATGAGTCTATTCGTTACCGATCTATGCTCCTCAGCTTTCCCATTAAGGCCATGCAAAAGCGTAGGTGGATTGCGGAAACAACTGACACTAAAGATATAGAGAATGAGTTTAAAAGATTTTTCGGAGTCGATGATCTTGAGAAAGATTTTTCTGTGATTGCATCGTATAAACGCACTGAAAGAGAATCCTCACTCAATAATGCTGAAAAATCATGGATTGCAAGAGCAAAGCAACTTGCAAGAGAGTGCCCCGCTGAATCGTTCAACGAAAACAACTTATCGAATCTCCAGCTTAATCTAAGGCGGTTGGCGGCAAAGTCAAAGGCGGTGCATCGCGTGTCAGCACTTCTTGAAAAATTTGGCATTCGTTTTGTCGTTGTTGAGCCTCTTCCTAGAGTGAAAATTGATGGTGCAGCATTCTGGTTAGATGCTAAATCTCCGGTCATCGCAATGTCTATTCGGTTTGATAATATAGGCTCCTTTTGGTTCACGCTCATGCACGAGCTTGCTCACATTAAGCATCTAGACGCATTTTCTTTTGACGATTTAGAGTCTTCCCCCTCAGACGATGCTGAAATCAGAGCAAGTGAGACGGCAGCAGAAATACTTGTTCCTCAAAAGTCGCTTCAAACCTTTATAAAGAACCATTCGCCACGTTATTCCGAAGCATCAATCAATAATCTGGCCACTCAGCTAGAAATTCATCCAGGAATTATTGTGGGGCAACTCCAACATCGAAAGGAGATCGGGTACAACCATCATCGTAAATTAATGGTGAGAGTGCGTGAATTGGTTACTTCGATTGCATTTACAGATGGGTGGGGGCATCCAGTTCCCCAGCTTTAAAAAAGGAGAAAGGCAAATGGCGACAAGATTCAATGTGAAAATGCTTGACATGATGGAAGATTGGGCGACTTTGCATGGTGCTGACTCAATTGATCCTGATGAATGCGCAGACTGGATGGTAGATACGGGCTTGTATTGCCGAGAACCAATCAGCGCGAAGCAACAATGCAGGAAAGATATTCAAAAGGCCTTACAGCAGGCTACCTACACGGACCCTCAGGGAAATAAAGTGCGCACTAAGCATGCTGTAAAGAATTGGAAGCACAAACAAGGAACGCTTTATCCCGATGTCCGCACTGGAAAACCAGATATTTTAGAAGAGGCCTTTCGACAAAGCTGGGCTGGGATTGCCAACGATGTGAAGCGTCACGCCATTGAAAAGCAATCTTATGATGACAATAATGCCTATGGAGTAAGACTGCCACTCTTTGACTATAACTTTAATGAGCAGGCAGACGAAGCTAGGCTTTCCGGTGAATATGATGACAGTTATAATGACGAAGATGAGGATGGTTTAAGCTAGGGGTTTTTGCGTGATTTTTGTTTTGGAGGAGTTGATTTATTTTTACCCCACCGAGCATTAGCCGCAAGCTTTGCTATCTCGCTTTTCTGCTCACCGGTTAGAGATTTAGACCTAGACTTGCCACCTTTTAACCCTCCCTCCCGTGTTTGGCTAGGAGTGCTGTCTTCTTCTTCCCCAGTGGCAATCTTGGCTACTTTGATTGCATTCCCTATGACATCTCCTGGTCGCTTCTGTCCTTGCGGTCCTTTAGGCATAGTTTCATTATGCCACAGGTCTGCAAAATTCATCTAGGGATTAAAATTTCAAACTGAGACACAACCTGGTCGTTTGTGCTCTAATTTGGTGTGATACAGAATAGAGGTCCTCATCGTTTATGCTGAAACTAGATGAAAACCCGGAGCCCCCAATCTCCTGGGAGAAATTCTGCATTAAGCGTAAAGAATATCTTATTGCGCTTGGAGACGTGGTTGAACAAGGGATAAAGCAAAAGGATACCACACATCCCGTCTTTTGTGGATGTATTGATTGGCATTCGAGTGTCCATGGGACATATGCATTGCTCACTGCAGCACGTTTGTCAGAGAAGTCACAATGGGTTGAGGTTGTGGAGTCTCTCCTTACTCCCAAGCAGTTAGCCGAAGAATTAGCTTATTTCCAAGGCGGTGAGTTGGATCATGAATTGCCCTATGGCTATGCTTGGTTTTTGAAGTTAGCGCTGGAACGTGAGAGGTGGGGAGGGCAAACAGACTTATTGCCACTTGCAACAGCAATTGCTCAGCGACTCGAGCAGTGGCTATTTCCATTAACTGATGATGAAATTCTTCATCATGTTCTTCGTCGGGAGTATGGCAATCTGTCTTGGGCTGTGCTGAATTTGTGGGAGTGGAGTCAATGGAAGAACAACACAACTTTATGCGAAAAACTAAAAATTTTTACCAGAACGCGACTTGTGAAACTGGATACCAATTTTCCGTTGTCATATGACGAATACACTGATGAATTCTTTGCCGCATCGCTTCAACGGACACGAACTATTCTTTCCATTCTAGAACCTGAAGACTCGCAAGCGTGGCTTTCTTCTTTTGGAGAAAACCTCGGTTTCCTGAATCCTCTGCAAGCAGCCCCACGGCCACATTCAGGAGGTTTAAACTTTAGTCGAGCATGGAGCTTCTGGGCTTTGTTCCAAGTGACAGGGGATGAGATGTACCGAGATATGTACGTGAGTCATATTGTTACGCACATGGACTCACCTCAATATTGGCGCGATGACTACAAGAAGTACAGCCACTGGGTTCCGCAGTTTGGGATTTACGCCATTGCGTTAAGCATAAAAGAAATGGAAATAGAGAGTAACATGTAAGTCGAGTTAAGTACCTTTACATAATCCATGATATGATAGTTTTTATGCCAATTCCAAATATGATGAATATCACTATACAAAAGAAATCCTCCTAGAATCACTTTGCCTTTCCAATCTGATCTCCCTGTTTTTTTCTCTTCAAGAGCCTCACTGAGTTGTTGATCGGTAAAGTCCTTCTCCTTAAGTGTGGTTATGACCACGGATGGAAGATGTCTCAGCTGTAAGCGGCGAATGGCTCGGGGGAAATTCGAATGGAGATTTGCTAGACTTGTGTGGCTAAATCGCTTCAAGTATTTGTTGGTTGCATTGACATATTCTTCATTTCGAGCACCGGACAAAAATAAGTACTTGCCTGCCTCAATATCGTCACCCATTCGAAGTAGTACCTGCCCGTAGCATTCAAAAATTTCTGAGTCGTAGCCATGAGATGAGATATTGCCCTGAAGAATTTCCTTTGCTCTCCAGAGAATATTGTTGTCGAGTGCGACCCTTGCATTCTCAAGTGTTTTTTCTCGACTCATATTTCGGGTCAGGACGTTTATTGTGAAAAGGCGCAGACAAATTCGTCAAGAAATGATCCCGGAGGTCTGTTGCTCAGCGTGATAGGAGCTTCGAACGAGGGGGCCAGATTCGACATGTTTAAATCCGAGGGCTTGGGCTTCTGCCTTAAGCATTTCGAATTCTTTCGGATGATAAAATCTGGCGACGAGCATGTGGTCTTTTGTCGGTTGAAGGTATTGACCAAGAGTCAGGATATCGCAATCTACTGCTCGTAGATCGCGCATCACTTCACGAATCTCTTCGATCGTTTCTCCTAAGCCAGCGATGAGTCCAGATTTCGTGGTAGCGCCCAATTGCTTAGCTTGTTTCAGCAGTTGAATCGAGCGTTGGTATTTGCCTTGCGGACGGATGGAAGGAAATAAGCGGGGCACAGATTCAATGTTGTGATTGAGGATGTCAGGTTTTTCGTCTAACACCATTGTGAGGGCATGTTGATTGCCTTGAAAGTCTGGTATCAGCACTTCGATGCCACAGCTTGGAATTTTTTCACGTATGAGGCGAATCGTCTCTGCAAACAGTGAGGCACCTCCATCAGGCAGTTCATCGCGATTGACTGATGTAATGACTGCATGATTGAGGGCCATGGCTTCGACTGCCTCTGCCACACGCTGCGGCTCATCAAGATCAAGGCTAGTTGGTTTGCCTGTTTCGACCGAGCAATAATGGCATCGTCGTGTACAAATATCACCTAAGATGAGAAATGTCGCGGTGCGATTGTTCCAGCATTCCCACATGTTAGGACATCGAGCTTCCTCACATATCGTATGTAATCCTCGTTCATCGATAATTTTTCGAATCTCACGATAATCTGGGCCTTGGCGAAGCTTGACTTTGAACCAGTCAGGGAGACGTTGTCGTTGACTAGTTGATGCTGTTTTTTGGACTTCAGTGATAGGGACGAAGGTCATAGAAGTAGTTCTTTTATTCGGTAGGTAATGCTGTGAGTGCTCTACTCTACTGGGTTTGGAAGGAAGATTTCTAGAGGGCGCTCGAGTATTTGCTTAAATGTTTGCAAGAATTGTGAGGCTTGCTCTTCATCAAGACTTTGTTCATTGCACGATAATGAGACCATCATGCGGCGGTCGACTGTGGCAACTCCTTCTTCTTGGCCTGGGATTGAGACGCTTCGAATAGCGCCAATAGCGAGTGATGCTATTTGAGAGGAAGAAAGAATGGGGATGACCTGTTCAATAGGATACATGCCAAAATTGATCATTGAGAATCGGGCATTCGAGTCTTTTTCTGAGAGACATTGATTTGCCCATGTTTGTCGTGTGATTTCTTGAATTTCCTCAGATAGCTCAGCAATATTTTTTCGACGACAGTTACGAATGATTGGGACTAAGATGCGATCTTCCATTGGAACCGCAATGCCAATATCAATGATTTCTTCAGTATATCCAAAGCAGGCTGTTAGAAATTTAGGGATGCGAGCAAAGGTCAGGGCTATGGCCCTCACATAGAGCGTTGTGAAGCTTAGTGGAATTCGTTGGATATCAATCATTTGCGCTCGAAGGCGTTCAGCATCTGCCATATCAATTTCGGTGGTGAGGTTGAAATGAGGGACTAAGTCACCGTCTGGCAATGGCGTCTCTGTTCGTTGAACTTCGGACTGTTTTCGTGTATGTGGAACAGAAGGTGGCGATGGCGACGTTAGTGTGGCGCGAGCAGGCTGAGTGGGGGGGAGTTCTTCTGTGGGATCATGAGACTTATTTATGAGAGAGGCGGTGATTGTTGATTTCTTGGAATTGACCTTCTCAATCTTTGGAAGCGTTCTTTGCTCTCTTAGAGTTGTCCCAATATCATCATCGAGATCACCGATGATTGCGAGAACTGTCTCAGCTTCGACCGTCCTTCCTTCATGGATCAAAATATGACGAAGAAAACCTGATCCGAACGCTTCTAATTCCATTACTGCGGTATCTGTTTCAATTTCGGCTACAATATCCCCAGAAATCACAGCTTCCCCTTCATCCATTTTCCAACTGAGGATCGTGCCTTCTGTCTTATTCTTTGTAAACTTGGGCATAACGACATGGGTAATCATGATGTTCTCCAAGCAAAAAGTTGATGGAATGAGGCGAATGTCTCAGGAGAGGGGGTAAGAAGTATGCTGGAGTTGTTGTGCTAGTCCAGTTGGACATGACCATATTGGTTTGAGTGCACATACAATGTCCTTTTTGAATGATCTCCCTTCTCTTTTCGGCCGCATCCTCAAATCCTTGCTAATAAGAAGACTTCGATGTTCCTGTACATATTTAATAGTCAGTTTTGTGTCATGTTATACAGTATTGTTCACACGTTTCTGATGATAATTTCAGAATTTTTACGTTGTGCTTCGACAACGATGAGGCCTGGTTTTGGGAATAATAGGTAGCCGAGAAGATAAGAATGATATGTCTCTTTCCAAGTGTTTTTTGCCGAATACTTGGGAAAAGAGAGTCACTGATTTTAGAGGTTATCGATATGTTAAGATTTTAGTATTCCAAGAAAAGTGTTGGTCCTTTGCTGGGGTCGCCCAGTGTGACGGCACCTTCTTTTGAGTGGTAAACGGCCTTCCCGCCTTGGTTCTCATTCGCTAATTTCAAAAGCCAGCTGATACGATTGCTCTTTTCATTCAAGGCATCGCGAACGTCAGTGGTCACATCCCAAGATACTTCTCCGGTCATGCCTGTAGTCTGTAGAACACTGTCGCTAGCAGGTCCCGCGACAACATCACCACCAACCCATTGCACCGCACAATCAGTATTCGAATTGTGAATGGCTGAATCTGTTGCACAGTGCCAGGTTACTCCCTCTCCGATTCCAGATGTTCTTTCTGACTTAGGAATACCGAGACGTTTCCCATTGCCTTCCACGAATGATTCCATTAATCGGTGCACATTCACGAAACGGCCTTGGGTGCTCATGTTTTTGGTTGGTTCGGCCATCGTGAGTGTGAGCGTAGCTCTAGAGAAGTTTGCGCTTGATGCTTGTGGAAGATGAAATTCAACAACCGTTCGTTTTTTCCCTTGTTTCTGTATCCGAAGCGTTGGATTGTTCCCTTCATTCGAATTGGCAGAAGTATTTCGAATGAAACTATCTTGAATACTTGTGAATCTATTTTCAGAAGAGAAGTCTGCTCGGTAAATGCCAGATGTTCCATCATCAAAGATGGCTAAGAATACGAGTTGGTTTCCACTCAATCCATAGGGGCCCATGAGTAGCAATGAAATAGCTTTTTCGTCCAACATGTCATTGGTATCAATCACTTTTGTGAGGTTTCCGTCCTTCGAAATGTACAGTCCCCCATGCAAATGATTGAATGCCATGAAGGCGATCGTGTTTTGATCAATGGAGGGTGATATCACTGATAGAGATTCTACGTCAGTTCCCGGAAACGATGACTCTGCATTGGCTATCAGTGAGAGCCCATTAATGTTTGAATAAATGCTTGTTGGCCCATAGGTTGATTCGATGTGAACAAATGCTGATTTTCCAGCAGAAAATACAGGATAGGGTCCGGAGTACACGCATGATCCTAATCTGGCACAATCAAATATTCCCTCGAAAGCAGAAAATGGTGCGGTTTCTCCAGGAATAGGAGTTGTGGTATCAGCGAGCGTAGAGATCGTGCCATCTAATAGAGTAAATATGCCACTGTGAGAAGACGTGCCACCGGCTCCGAATCCGAGAAGTCCATCATCTAGGGATGCACCAGCAAAAAAATCAAATGATCCTAAGGTCGCTGGTGCTGGTGTATTTTCATCAATCAGGGTCTGAAGTGCACCATTCTCATATTGGTAAATGCCATGATGATCATTGGCATCAGTACCAACAAATACGATTTTTCCGTTTCCCAGTGAAGGATATCCCAAAGATTGAAAGGTTTCACTACTGTCAGGAATCACGGTATTCCAGTCCGCGACAGATTCCAGTGTTCCGTTATGCCATAGGTAAATACCTTCTGAGTTTGGATCTGCCGTCCCCCAAAAAGCCACCTCTCCTTGATGAAGAGACATCGCTGCAGTCCACTGAAATGTTTCTGTACTACCAGGTATCAAAGTGTTGGTGTCTGCGATCAATTGAATGCCCTGTGTCTCAGTGAATTGGTAGAGCCCTAGTCGTGAGCCACTTCTTCCCCAAAAGACGATGTTCCCATGGTCTATGGCTGGTAGAGTGAGTTCACTGACCGAGTCGACAAATTCTTGAAACGTCCCATCGCCCATTGGTACGTGAGTTGTTGTGTCTGCAATTTTAGTATAAGTAAATGTTTGTTCAGCTGAGACGGCCGTGACCCCAGTGAATAACATTAATACAATGATATGGCAGCGCATGAAGGTTTTCATAGAGTCCTCAAAAAGAAGATGAGTGCATATCGTGAAAGCCTCGTGTGTGAGACACGTTCCCACGATCATCATATTATCTGCTTGGAGGTTCCTTCGGTTGCTGTTGACCCTGACTAAAGACAAAGAGCATCTGGATCAGACGGGAATCACCATGCTCTATGTGAATGGGTGTTGGGGGTCGTTTTCAGTGTTTTTTAGTAATTTTTGAGGATAGGTGAGAATAGAGTTGAATGGGATGTGAAGCAAAAAAAGGTAATCATTGAAATCTTTGAGAAACGCTTCAAAAAGGCTGTAGAGAATGGTGAGGAGTTTAGAAAATACAGTATGAAGCCGCCATATCAATGGAATAACAATAACCATCAACATGGACGAGTCGCAAAGCGCAATAAGGCGACAGGTTGTATTTTTCTATGGACTGCCCCTTATACGTTGTCTCGGCGACTGGACAAGTTAATTTATCGTACAATATATCAAATCTTGTATTAATACGGACGATGAATCTAAGAATCTCATGTTCTACGATTCCGCGTTGACCATATGCACCGTTCGTTGTGGGAAGGGGATAGAGATACCCTCGGCATCGAAGCGTTGTTTAAGAGCTTTGGTTAGATCAAATTTCACTCCCCAATAGTCTCCAGCATTACACCAGACACGTATCGTTAAATCTACAGAGTTGTCTCCTAGGTTTCCAACTACAACCATAGGTGCAGGGTCTTTGTGTATGCGTGAATCACTGTTTGCGACTGATGATACCGTCTGTATGGCTTTATCAATGTCATCGCTGTAATCAATGCCCAGAATAAGATCGACACGACGTGTGGCGTGGTGGCTAAAGTTTTTGACGATGGTGCCCCATACTTGATTATTTGGTGCCAAAATTTGAACGTTGTCAGGCGTGGCGAGTTCAGTCACGAGCAAGGTGATAGATTTAACTGTACCGGCAATTCCAGCCGCTTCGACATAATCTCCGACTTTAAATGGACGGAAGATGAGGAGCATGACGCCAGATGCGACATTGCTCAATGTTCCTTGCAGTGCCAAGCCAATGGCTAAACTGGCAGCTCCCAAAACCGCGATAAGACTTGTGGTTTCAATGCCGAATTGAGAAAGAACGGCAAGGACCGTAATGATCAGCACGACGTATCGTGCAAAGTTCGCAAAAAACGGGCGAAGGGTATCATCAACTTTCCCTGATTTTCTGAGCCAGTTATCGACAGCTTTTGACGTCCATGAGCCAATAAGACGTCCGATGATAAGGATAAGAATGGCTCCAATGATTTTGAGGCCATACGTTGTGAGTAGGTTGATTCCTTGTTGGATGGCATCTTCCATGGTGCTACCTCCTAGTAAGAAAAGCTGGATGGCTATGAGCGAATGCTAGATTTTTGATTCGAGTGTTTTATGCGGGGCTCAGGAATTTCTTGTGAAGGGCTTCAATGCGTTTCCGGTTGACGCCTACATCCCAGTAACCTGTGCGAGATGCTGATCGAACATGTATAAGCTTTTGTTCTTCATCGAAGAGAAATTCCACATCATCAACGAAGCGAAATAGGAAAGAAGAGATCTCGACGTGAAGATAGGTGTCTGTGTCTGTGACGACATGAGTTCTAGGAGATTCCTTGAATAGGGAATGGAGTTTCGCTTTTGCATCTGTGACCGATCCTGAGTAGGAAAAGGGGTCGACATATTGTTCTGGATCTTGACTTAGAGAAGAAACGCAATTGGGGGAGTTGGGGCAAGGTGCCAAGGATGGTTGTTCTTGCATGCAAATTCTTACATTCAGAGCTAGTGATCGTTAAAGAGTTGTTTGTTGAGGATTTTTCGTCCTATAAAAACAAGCCCAAAGGACACGGCAAGTGAAATTGGCACAAAAATTCCAGATGCAAAGGTGTAACTTTCTAGAATGCCGGCTTCATGAAGTGCTTTAAATACATAGCTTCCGAGGCCGCTGAGATAGTAGGCAATCACAATAACCGATAGTCCTTCGACCGTATGTTGCAGTATGGCTTGGCTTTTGGTTGTTTTATCTACGCTCACTAACAGTTTCAAGTTTTGATCTTGAAGCTCAAGGTTCTGATCTTGGAGAAGAAGATCAACTTTTGTGCGAATGACTGAAATGGTTCCTTGAAAGTCATTTTCTAGGGCATTCATTCGCTTCATATGTTGTTGATAGCCATCGGCAACACCGGTGATTTTATGATGAATGTACTCCGAGATCACTCGACAATAGGGGAGTGGTTTCTCTTGCAATGCCTTGAGGTTTCCTTTCACGATGCTTTCATATGGAACAGCTGCTGAAAGTTTGTAGCGCATGGATTCGGCTAATCGACTGACTTTCATGAAATCTTGGGTTAGGACGGTTAACCACTGTTGTAATTTATCTGACGTGGCGGTTTCGAGTTGAGAGGTGATGACATTCCGTTGATAGAGATGGCGCTGCTCAAACTGATGCACTTGGTCGACGGCGGTACTAAAGGCTTGGTATGGGAGCAAAATGAGATGTGTATAGTTTTCAATGGCTACAAGGGTGTCTGTTAAGGCGGCCAGTTGTGGAATGAGCGTTTCTCGCGCTTCAGCACTAATGTAATATCGCTCTCGGCCATGCTCATCTGGGGTAAAGTTAGCGATAACGGATATTTCCTCTCCAAAGACGAGACCACCATGGAGTTGTGGCCCTGGCATAAATGTCTTGAGTTCTTGTGGCGTGACTTTGGTACTCGGGGCAATAAGGATGTCGAGGGCATTGACTTCGATCCCTAGAGGGGAGAATGGGAATTGGTAATTGGGGAACGTGATAGGGCCAAAATCTAGGCTCGTCGTTTTCCCAAAGGGAATATGCCATACCTGGTAGCTATAGTATTCAGTATGGGCTTCCCAGTTGATGAGGAGCCGATCTCCATTATCTGCTGTTTTGACTCCATAGCCAAATTTTTCATGGAGAACGGTATGTTCTTCGGTTACTTCTAAGCACTGTAAAAGATGTTGGAATTCTTTGCGACTTTGTGGTCGTTCAATTGGAGGATTGGCCATGCGATGGGCAATGTGATGGATATGCGCGGGAGCATCAATCCACTCCTCGAGATATTTTTTTGTGGGTTCATGGACTTGCTGGAGAAATCCATGTTTTGAAGTGATAGTCTTGGGCGTCATCATTGATTGTTGTGGGTCTGGAAATAAATTTAATTGCACGGGTGTTCTAATATGGTTCTAGCGCAAGTCTATTGGATGTGCAAGCCTTCTGGGCAATTAAATACCTTCTAGAAAGATTGCGTGAAACGGATCAACAGCCTTTCTAACATGCATAGTCATAATACTTTAAGGTCACGAGCTATTCCTGAGTCCTAGCTTTCAGTGGCAAATTCAATAATCCGGTTTTCTACCCAAAAATTATCTTCACGGGGTTGAGCTTGTTGATAGAAGCCGCAGTGCCCGCCTGTTTCGGGAGCGATGAGTTGAATGCACGGGTTCTCGAAAATTGAGGCAGCATTAAACGTATCATAAGGGATAAAGGGATCATCTTGGGATGTAATAATTAACGTCGGGATGCGAATGTTGTGTAAGACTTTACGGGCACCACATTGTTCGTAGTAGTCGGCTGCATCTTTGTAGCCAGCATCAGGTGCCGTATAGATGTCATCGAATTGTCCCATAGTTCGAATAGCTGGGAGCTTTGATAAATCCCATGTGTTCGGAAAGTGCAAGGATTTTCGTGTTAACCTTGCTTTGAGTCGTTGCAGAAAATAGGTATGATATACCAAATTTTTTGGCTGTTGGAGTGCTTCAACGCAGGCTGCAGGGTGAATATTCGGGCATACTCCAACGACTCCTTGTAAGCTAGGAAGTGTCTTTCCCATTTCCCCGGCTAACTTTAATACGAGGTTGCCTCCCATGGAAAATCCGACAAGCAAGATATTAAATAGACCATCACGTTGCGCAAGTTCTGCAATCACGGCATGAAGGTCTGTGCTCATTCCTGTGTTGTAGAGAGTTGGAGTGAGGTGTTCAGAACCCCCACAGTTACGTTGATTCAATCTGATCACATTGAGTCCTGCATGCCAGGCTTTGTGAGCAATTCCCTTCATATAATGTGATTCGGTGCATCCCTCAAGTCCATGTATGACAAGGAGTGTAGGGTATTCTGGGGCAGGTGTCTGTAAATGGCATAGTGCAGAAATTTGTGAATGAGTATCAACTCGAAATTGTCGTTCTTGTGAAGGCACATCTTGTAAAAGATAGGGTCTTGGAATCCAACGTGGAACAAGGGTCATACGATGGGGACCTTTAAGAAGAGGATGGGGAGTAAAGGGAAGCATAGAAAAAATTATTAACCTTGAGTCTGAGCAATATCCATGGGTAGCAAAGTGGTGAGAACCGTAGAATAAAGCTTTGTTCAGATAGTATTTTATCTATTGATATTATAGAAGTTTAGAAGGTGATATATCTTGCCTATAGGGAACTGTTTCTAGGTGCAAGTCTTAAGTACGAGATATGGTGGCCTGTCCGACGGTGCCACAATGCTTAAAAAGTGTGCAGTTTGGCATTCTTACGCAGTGTGAACGTAGAAGATGTGTCTTTCGGGATGTTCATTCACAATGTTGTCCACAGAATCTGTGGGAAATCTGAGTAGATGATTTGAGCCATAAGAGTGTTGTAGTCTCCTCTACGGAATTATTGCTTTTCAACGTCAGACACCAGGTCTCCGTATAAATTTTTGTTCAGTATTTCAGTATGAACATGGAGTGTTATGTCAGAAGAACAGCCAAAGTCACCATTTGATCGAGAAACTGGTCTCATTCTTATTGTGGTATGCGGCGGGATCATGTTGACCTTATTGTTGACCTTCTTTTCAGGTAATCCAAATCCCGTGAACCAAAACCCAAGGTCCTCAGGCCCTGCAGCCAAAGGAGGTTCACCCTCAACCCAAACAGCTGGAGTAAAACCTGTGGTTTCCCGAGCCAAGGTGCCACTGGCGACTGGGGATGAGCCTATTCCAAAGCTCTTTATTCAATCTGGATGTGCTGCCTGTCATACTATTCCTGGGATATTGGCGGCAAAAGGCCGTGAAGGTCCACGTTTGATCCTTGGTACAAATGGTCCGAAACGTTTGGCTGATCCAAATTATCAAGGGACTGCGACGACCGTCCATGAATATATTATGGAATCGATTTTGGATCCTGGTATTTATGTGGTTCCTGGTTATCCTGATCGAGTGATGCCGCGTTGGTATGGGAAGAAGCTGAGTGCTAAAGCTCTTGATAAGATCATTTCCTACCTCGAACGGGTGAGCGAGTGAGGAATTGGGGTAATTGAAAAGTGTTGGGTGTGATAATTGGGCATAGGAATTACGTAGGCAGAAAGTAGAAGTGATTGGTTGGACCATGTCCATGTCCTATCGATAAACTATGGCGGATTGCAGCCGTAATGTATCGTTTGGCGGCCTCGATTGCATCTGGCAAAGATGTGCCATTTGCTAAGTTTGAAGCGATAGCTGAGGCATAGGTGCAGCCGGTGCCATGGGTGTTGGGAGTATCGATAAATTCTCCGGGATACATACGGAAGAATCGTCCATCGTACAATAAGTCCATCGCTGGCTTTTCCAACAAATGCCCACCTTTAATAAGCACATTTTGGCACCCGAGCTTATGGATGGCTTTGGCTGCCAGGCGTGCTTCTGCAAGTGTCTGAACTTTCATATCGGTCAACATTTCAGCTTCATGAGTATTAGGAGTGACCAACAAGGCCATCGGAAAGAGATCTGTCTTGAGCGCATGCATCGCGTCATCTTGCAAAAGATGATGGCCATTTTTAGACACCATGACTGGATCAACGACGAGGTTTTTCCCATGGTGTTGTGTGATCTTTTTACAGACGAGTTGGACAATTTCAGTCGTTGACAGCATACCTGTTTTTACAACTTCTACATTAAAATCTGAAAAAATGGCATCGAGTTGAGCCTCAATGATGGAAAGTGGAAGATCATGAACAGCAGTGACTTCTTTAGTATTTTGAGCGGTAATCGAGGTGATCACGGACATACCAAAGACGTTATGAGCCGACATGGTTTTAAGGTCTGCTTGAATACCTGCACCACCACTTGGGTCGTGACCAGAAAAAGACATGACGATAGGTGGTGTCGTCTGTTCTAATGATGACATTCAAGTCGCTCCCTACAGATTATT
>JBMYWX010000014.1:0-22756 GCA_049607825.1 Nitrospirales bacterium | reverse complement strand
ATTTGCCCCAGAGCTCTAGAAACCTCCCCCTGTAAACAATGAGTCAGCACACCTTCCCCTCCTTCATCCTTCAGTTACCCTCATGGTTAACCGAATACCTTACTAGGGTCACATTAACATACCCCACAATAGACCAACGTATGACATTAATTACCGATCTTGCGCATCTGAACGTAAAGTACCGCACAGGGGGGCCATTTGCAGCAGGCATCTTTAATAGCGAGACCAACCGCTTGATTGCTCCAGGGGTCAACCTTGTGACGACTTCACAGGCGTCCATTGCTCATGCTGAAATCGTGGCGATCACATTGGCACAACAAGCTCTTCATCATCATGATCTTGGAGCTGATGGACTCGCTCCACATGAGTTGGTGACGAGTACTGAACCCTGCGCCATGTGCCTTGGAGCGATTCCTTGGTCAGGAATAAAAGCGCTCACATGTGGAGCACGAGATGAAGATGCACGAGCCATCGGATTTGATGAAGGTGCCAAACCTCACAACTGGGTAGAAGCACTGGAAGAACGAGGGATTTCAGTAACCCGAGACGTTCATCGAATTGAAGCGACTCAGGTCTTACAAAACTACAAGAAAGACGGTGGGATCATTTACAACGGTCGGCGACATACACAACAGGAGAATGAGCATGGCAGCGAAACAGACAACTCGTAAGCAAGATAGACGAATCATGAAAACTCTCGCGATTGATATTGGGGGAACTGGCATCAAGGCGATTATTCTCGACCAAAAGGGAACCCCGTTGACCGAACGCGGACGTATCGAGACACCCAAGCCCGCCACTCCAGAATCTGTCACAGAAACCATCACGCAACTCGCCAAGGCACAAGGAGAATTTGATCGTGTCTCAGTAGGATTTCCGGGTGTGATCCGTCACGGATTTGTCTACACAGCCCCCAACCTTGGCAATGCGCTATGGAAAGGGTTTAATTTAGTTGGAACTCTCTCAACACAACTCAAAAAGCCTGTACGAGCCGCGAATGATGCTGATGTGCAAGGGTTTGGAGCCATTCAAAGGAAAAATATCGAACTCGTTATTACTCTGGGGACGGGATTCGGTTCGGCTATGTTTGTGGATGGGAAATTAGTTCCTAACTTGGAATTAGGACATCATCCGTTTCGAGACGACGAAACCTACGAAGAACAGCTCGGAGAGAAAACTTTAAAGAAAATTGGGAAGAAGAAGTGGAATAAGCGATTGGCCAAAGCGATTAAGACATTAGATCGAGTCTTAAATTTTGATCACCTCTATATTGGTGGGGGCAATAGTAAAAAAGTGTCGCTTGTCTTACCAGAAAAAGTAACACTTGTACCCAACACGGCTGGATTGCTTGGCGGGATCGCTTTCTGGAACCTGGAATCTAATGACCCCATGAATCGATGGGTTCAGACCAAACAGACTCAAGCAAGTTCACCCAAACCTTGTTCTAAAGCAACGAGAAAGAAATCGTCAAAAGGTTGATTATTGAAGATTCGATTCTCTCAGATTTAGAGACATCGGATCTTTAAATAATGGATGTATGCTCTAAGTCCCCCTCTCACTCTCCCCTTTTCCCTCCAAGGTCGGGGAACGAGAAATGAAGCGCCCCAAAACCATGTTTCAGGACATATCGGATTGAGTGCGGCGCGAACAATGATATCGATGAGTCGCTTTAGAATATCATAGCTATCCAAGCACACCTTTCAGAAATTACACGCTTTCGTTATAGTCCGTACTAACTCTTAGAGAACACCTCTCGCACACCTCTATTCTGATATGACACAGATACTTTTAGTTGGCCTCGGTGGTTTCCTCGGAGCTATTAGTCGTTTTCTCTTCTCTGGGTTGATTCAACGCCTCACTCCCACTCTTGGCTTTCCACTCGGAACCCTTGCCGTCAATGTCATGGGATGTTTTGTGATTGGTCTGCTCAATGGATTAACAGAGACACGACACCTCTTTGGCCAAGAAATTCGGCTATTTTTGTTCATCGGTGTACTTGGAGGATTCACCACCTACTCCACCTTCGGCTATGAAACTATTGCCCTGTTACGAGATGGCGAATTATCACGTGCTGTCGTCAGTGTTGTTCTACACCTCATCGTAGGCTTAGGAGCCGTCTGGGCTGGCGATGCCATCGGTCGCTTAGGCTAACGACACCCACTAGCATCTCTTCCTTCGTCTCATATCTCACTTTTTACTCCTTACTTTACACGCCTCCTGGCTCACACATCATGTTTCGCACGCATGAGTGGCGAGTCAGGCGCTGACCTGCTACAGTCCCTCTCTTTGAGCCTAGAGCGAAACCAATTTTTTTCACGATTGGGATATCACGGACACAGCGCGAAGTACGCTTCATGAATATAGAAATTTATCGGGACGGCTCTAGTCATGAGTGACACACATACACATCGTGACCTCATTATTGAAGGCGCACGACAAAACAATCTTAAGAATATCTCTCTACACATTCCTCACAATTCCCTCACAGTCATCACCGGGGTATCGGGGTCAGGAAAGTCATCGCTTGCGTTTGACACGTTGTTTGCAGAAGGACAATGGCGTTATATCGAATCGCTTTCTTCCTACACACGGATGTTCCTAGAGCGTGTAAGCCGGCCCGATGTCGATCGGCTGATTAATATTCGACCAGCTATTGCCCTAGAACAAAAGAATCCCATTCGAACCTCTCGCTCTACGGTGGGCACTGCAAGTGAAATTTCAGATTACTTACGCCTCCTCTTTGCCAAGATTGGGCATTTGATTTGTCCTGACTGTCAGATAGAGGCTGAAGCCTCTCAACCATCATCTGTTGCCAATAAACTATTACAAGAATTTTCACAAGAACGTGCGCTTATCCTGTTCCCCATAGAAACACCAAAACCCAAACAGATACAGGACTGCATCTCATCGCTACTCAAACGTGGGTATGTGCGCCTGCTCGTCGACGATCAAATCCTCAATCTCAACACCGATCCTCTACCCAAGAAATTCCTTCCGTCGACCTTACATGTCATTGTTGATCGCCTCGTTGTCCGAGATGAGAATCGTTCGCGACTTGTCGAGAGCCTTGAGACCGCTTTTCAAGAGGGTCATGGATTCGCGAATGTCCAGATCGTGGGGGAAAAATTCTTCACGTACAGTACATCTCTCCGTTGTCCTCAATGCCAACGAACATTCGACACGGTTCGTCCAGTCCATTTTTCATTCAATCATGTATTGGGCGCATGTCCGGAGTGCAAAGGGTTCGGAAATATCTTGCGATACGATGAGAACCTCATTATTCCCGATCCATCAAAAACGCTTCAAGAAGGCGCGATTGAACCATGGACCAAACCCTCTAATCGCTGGTGGCAAGATGAGCTACTCAAGGGATTCAAGAAACGGAAGCTCTCCATCGCCACACCCTACGCACAGCTTTCTCGTGAAGAAAAACGAATCGTCTGGGAAGGCGATCGGAAAATGGAAGGCATTCACCAGTTTTTTGAATATTTAGAAGGTAAACGATACAAGATGCATGTGCGTGTCTTTCTGAGTCGTTACCGCAGTCCCTCATCATGTCCCAGCTGCCAAGGCAGTCGGCTTCGCCCTCATGCGCTCATGGTCCATATTAAAGAAAAAAATATTCAAGAAGTCGCCCAATGGCCGGTTCATCAGGTTCACCTTTGGCTACAGAACTTATCTCTCTCTTCATTTCATAGAGAAATTGCAAATGACTTACTCCAAACCTTGCAAACAAAAATCTTATTCCTGCTCCAGGTTGGATTAGATTATCTGACCTTAAATCGGGAAATGCGTACATTGTCTGGAGGGGAAGCTCAACGTATTTCTTTGGCCACACAACTGGGATCGAAATTAGTAGGAACACTCTATGTGTTAGACGAGCCGACGATTGGCCTTCATCCTCGTGATACGGCAGCCTTGGCCAATCTTTTGAAAGAACTTGCCAGACATGGAAATACGGTGGTTACCGTCGAACATGACCATCATGTCATTCAACAGGCGGATTATGTGGTAGAGATGGGACCGGCCTCTGGGGAACATGGAGGAGCCATCATGTGCTCTGCTCCCTACTCCACATTCATTAATGATCCACAGTCCATTACCGCACGTTATTTGCGGGGAGAAGAGTCGATTTCGACCTCACAAACTCGTCGAACAGGAAATGGAAAGACCCTCACGATTATTGGAGCCCAAGAGCACAATCTCAAAAATCTGACCGTTCACTTTCCATTAGGAATGCTGACATGCGTCACCGGAGTGTCAGGATCAGGGAAAAGCACTCTCGTTGAAAATATCCTCTATGCCGCTACAGCGCGTGCATTCAAGGTCGCGACACCTCCGGTCGGACAATTCGATACGATCTCTGGACTTGAACATGTGCACACGGTTCGACTCATCAACCAGGAACCTATTGGCAAAACACCTCGCTCAAATCCCATCACCTACATGAAGGCATTTCAAGTTATCAGGCAATTGTTTGCAGAAACGTCAGACGCACGAACACGTGGACTCACGCCAGCCCATTTTTCGTTTAACACCGGAGCTGGGCGTTGCCCACGCTGTGAAGGTCAGGGACATGAAAAACTAGAAATGTATTTCTTCGAAGACTTATACGTCACATGCGAAGACTGTGAAGGTCGTCGATTTAAACCTGAAGTCCTCGCCATTCAGATTCGAGGGCATTCGATACATGACGTCCTCATGATGACCATTGCTCAGGCACTTGTTGAGTTTGGCAAATTAGTCCCTGCCCTCAACCATCCACTGACCTTGTTGGATTCTTTGGGACTTGGCTATCTTCGTCTCGGCCAACCGGCAACCAGTTTATCGGGAGGAGAATCACAACGCCTAAAAATCGCGGCAGAACTCGCAGGCCTGCCAAAAGCAAAGCGCAAAGCAGTACAACCTCACGAAGTTCTCTATATTCTTGATGAGCCCACCACAGGGCTTCATGTTGAGGACATTAAAAAGCTCTTACTTGTTCTGAATCGCCTGGTCGATACAGGGAACACCGTCATCGTGGTTGAACATCATCTGGATGTCATGAAATGTTCTGACTGGATGATCGATCTAGGGCCTGGAGGTGGAGAACACGGAGGTCAAATAGTTGCCGAAGGACGGCCAGAAGATGTAGCCAAAACACCTGAATCTCATACTGGGCAATTTCTTCGAAGCCTTATTTAACCACAAACTAGCAAAGCAGCCCATCACTGTAATCGCTCCTCTCAAACCATTACCCTCTTCCACTTCCCACATGTAGGCCAATCTCTACAATTTCTCCTCACATTCAGAAAGCAGCAGGCCGCCATACATTCTGTTTCATTTGTGTAGATAGACACAGAATCTAAGTCAGAAAGCAACCTGATTTAACCACGCCCGCACAGTACGATCTTTGCAGAATCTTCATATTCTTGACGGATCGTCTCATTGTAGTAGTGTGATTAATGATTACATTTTTCAACCGAATAGAAAAACATCCACTCCATAACCGCAGGTCACTACCTTGGGAGAATTTTCTATGAGACCTTCTAGCCAATCACTAACACGCTTGCTTCTGTGTATTGCGGTCACTATGTGGGGACTGATCGTCATGACCTCGATGGCACTGGCACAAACCTGGGAAACAGCTTTACAGCACCAAGGTGATGATCGTTATTTTCAACCCTCCTATCCAGTGGTATTTGTCGCAGCAAGAATCAATGAAGAGGCCAGTGGCAGTGGACTCGATGGGAAATATCATATCGGAACAGATGTGCTATCCGCCAACAACCCAGATCGCGACAATCACTTGTGGATCCTGTTGCCGTCAGGAGAAGTCAAGAAACTCTTTCCGCTCAATCAACATGAACAGGATGGTCTCATTGATACACCTATTGGCCAGCTCGACAAGGGATCGGTGATTGAACCAAATGTATCAGAAGACGGCACAAAAATTTATTTTTCATACTTTCATGATACAACCTTTGAATCAAGTTTTAGTTACAGTTTGCACAGACTTCCACTGAAGGGCGCTGATCTTTATATGATAGATCTCACCTCCTTACTCGCAAACAGTAAGGAAGATCCTGCTAACCTTCCAGTCACCCGACTCACCTCTAGGGAATACGACGCGCAGGGAAAGCAGACTGACATGGACAAATATAAAGATGCGATGAACCAAACCTTAGCAAATGATACTGGCCCGAATGATTGGGGAACAGTCTACATGCATGCCGTCGAAATGCGAACGGCGACAGGACTTCAGCTTGTCTATGTGAGTGACGAACGCCGTGCCAAAAACTCCAACAAAGAAATGGCACTTGGACATGCCAATCACAACTTCAATCTGCATATTGCAGATATTACCTCTGACGGTGGGATCAAGAATTCACGACAATTTCAATATTACACCACGACATCTGTCGTCAGCCCTTCACCACTCCGAAATGGGCTTGCATTCTCCTATCAATCCTCCACTGCCGCAGCTCGGAACTGGCATATCCAAGGAAGTGACTCTGCAGGACGCTGGTATCCATTAATCGGCTATGGAACGAACCCCGAGTTATTTCACTTGGGAGGATTATGTGTCAAAACAAAGGGCTCAAACCCTGGCGACTACTACGTCGTCACGCGTTACTACAATGCGAATAACGAAGGATTTGGCGCGCTGTGGGCCCAAGACCTTTCTCAAGTCTGACTCAACACTTATGACAAAAATACATCGTGGGGAATTCTTCCTCAGCAGGTGGGGTCATACAAATTATCTAACGGGGTAAACTCCAATGACTATCCGTCTTCAAAATCCGGCGGACAATATATTGGGAAAATGACCAGCCCCAGATGTGGACATCCGGATGAGCTATACATAGCCTATAGTCCAACTAGTGCCAACGGCCGTCTCACTGATGACGAAGGAAATAAGGATATCTATCATTCATACATAGCCTATCGTCCAAACTTAGACCCGTTCCACCCGCTCGACCCTGTCGATATCGCTCAAGAGAAAGGCTTACGCATAGTCGTCGATGATAGCTCGAATCACTATACATTAGTCTGGCCGGTTCCAATCCTTCATTGGCAAGACCGAACGGGTGACCCACAACAGCGGGCGTCATCTTCTCATATTGATCCTGACACAACGATTCAAGCTGGGCTTCCTCATGCACAAGTGGGTACATCTGCCCTCTACAATACCGATCGCAAACCATTTGATTGTTGGCTTGGGTCAGGTGGACAACACCCTTACAGCCCTAATAAAGCCTATACCAACGTGAATCAAGAAAATGATTTGGTTGTCAACAACACCGATGGCCTGACTTACGTCAAAAATCAAAGTGACTTCTGTGAACCATTGAGCCCCGAACATGTATTGGGTATTGCCATTAATTTAACAAGCAATAAAACGAATATGTCCGCTGGATTTAAACCTGGATATCACACGGATGGAAGTGGTCAAAAAGAAGCGGCACGACTATTGGGAGTGTATGATGTTCGCCATCAAGCAGATCAATCCTTTCAGGCCATCATCCCCGCCAATGAACCATTTGAATTTCATTTACTGGATAAACAGTACGGACTCCGTCTCACAGATGTTCGAAGTTGGCATAGCCTCCATCCACGAGAAACCCGAACGGACTGTGGAGGATGCCATCAACATGAACCAGGGAAGGCCATTCCCTTCAAAGGCAAAATCGCCGACCGGCAGCCTCCTCTTGATATGGTGAATACAACCACACATGTGACCTACAACAAACAATGTGGTCCTGTCGTCCAAACAGCGAATCGCCCAACTAAAAAGATTCCCGAATGGAAAACCAATATCTGGCCGCAATTCGATCAATACTGCAGTAGCTGCCACGACTCCAATCAATCAAGTGACACAGCGGCACTCCAAGCACTCAGCTATTTCGACGAAGCTGATGCTTACAACAAATTGAAATCGCGCAATTATGCCAATAGCAAGGTTGGCGCGTTAGGGAGCCCAGCATTCTGGGCCGCCCGTGGAGAACGGACAGATGGACGAGACAACTCCTTAAGTAAGTATCAGCCAGACTATGCAAATCAAGTATGGGGATACAAGTTCAGTGCAATCCATTCCACAGAACCGGCTCTTTGTGAGCAAGACAACGGTCAAATGGCAAAATGGGTCTACAAGCTTGGACAGTGGATTGATAATCATATGCCAAGGAATACTGGGGACCCATACGGCTATAACCATGATTGGTATCACCCAACTGTCGACCTGGCCATCACATCAGCCACCTGTTCAGCGGATCAATTTCGAGTGGGATATTGGGACGATTGGGGGGGGATTGCGGAATTACAAGTCTTCGCGAATGATCTCGAAATAACTACACTCGTTAACAAACGAAATGGATCACTCGAAGGACCCTTGGCTGGGTTAGTTCCAAGTGATTCCATTACCATCATCGCCAAAGACTTTTCAGATAATCGACAGATCTATGAAAAAAGCGTGAAGCAACTCATCAAGGAATGTCAGGGAGCAAATGTACAGCCTAAACCCACAAAGGTACAGGCAACACGCATTCTCCAAAATACCCGTTAGTGTATGCTCCCCCATCCCCTTCATTTTATAGAGGGGAGTATAGCGAATTTAAATAGACTCCAGTTGAGCCATACGGACTCTCAACGCGGTATTAAATGCTTCAAGGTGCTGCGGAAGTTTACTGAATCGGCTATTCGGGGAGATAAAATACCCTCTCCCCCTATCTGCATTATCCCCCCTCAACTTCAACCTCAAGTTACACAAACAAATACGACAACACCTTGAGTTTAAAAAATTAGGCAACAGGCTTAACTTCGACAAAATGTTTGATTGAGGTCACGCCTTTCGTTCCTTGGCAAATTTCTAGTACTTTATCCAACTCTCCTTGCGTTCTCGCCTGCCCTATGAGATACACTTGGTTTCGTACCGATCGCCATCGATAATTCACAGACTTGATACCCGGCTCCCCGATTAACTGGGCTTCAATTTTGGTAGCAATCCAAAAATCACTTACAGTCTGTCCTGTGCCTTCCGTGTCCTTCTTATCTTGTTCCTCAGCTTCTTTTCGACGACGCTCTTTCTCTTCGGGAGTCACAATTTGAATTTCATCATATACTTGCTTAATGCGTTCATCAGACTTCACGAGTGCCAAGACTTCATCTCGAATTTCTGGACTATCCAAGGTCCCAGTCAACAACACGCGTTGCTCCCAGGTATCGCTACTCACATCGAGTAAGAGCCCCTTGTCTTTATCTGATAGGCGTGAGAGAACCCCCGCACCAATTTTGGTGTCGAGCACTTGATCATCAGTGGTCCGCGTTTCAAACGCCTTCTTTCCAGCCTCCATGATTATAGTTGGACACCCCGCCTGCAAGAGAAACACAATGCAAATTCCCAGAGCACTCATCCACGAATATTGTTGAATCATAGAATCCTCCTCACGCATTTTGATGAATATATCTCAATTAATATTTCGATAGAAAAAACGATGTCGAATGACTTATTTTTTGCTAAAGACAACAAGGGTAAACGATATCGAGTTGACGATACAAGCCGATATTAGGATAAGGCTTCAAAGTCCTGAATCAGAACTTGTAAGGGAGGATTCGTTATTTCTATAGACGTAATAAAACAGGCCCCTCTAGCCGACCAATGAACAATCGGCTAAGGAGCCTGTTTAAAAAAGAGCCGCTTCGGAATGTTACAGACACAGACCTGAGCCTGTCTGCTTACAAAGTTACTCTATTCAGATCCGGCTTTGAGCTCATTAATCTTTCCTTTGGCTCGTTCAAAGGCCGCTTTGGTTTTTCCCTTGGCTCGTTCCATGGTGGCCTTGATGTTATTTCCTTTGGCCTCTTCAACCTGTGCATTAATTTCCCCTGTGGTTTCCGCAACTTTTGCTTTGGACTCACCTTTCATGGATTCTATTTTGGCTGCGGTCTCACCAGCATAGACAACCGAAGAAATACTAGAACAGGCAAATACAACAGCGGCAATAACGACAACAGACTTTTTCATCACAACTCCTAATTTCCGAGGGGGTAACATAGATTAGTGAATAAAACATTGAGGATCTTCCCTGTTACCTTGAACATGGAATAGACTATTGTGACAACAATCCTACGTACGCGTCAACATACATACTGAAAGTTCTCCGCATAGGGTCCTAAGCACACAAGAACAAATGTTGGTAATTGACTTGAAAAAATTTGATTGAGTAGTCCCCCATTGTAGAGTGGCCATTGTACATTGTAAGCGGTTTGACTTTTTCGTCAGCTTCGTCAGTCTAGGCAGAATCTAATTCTACAACTCCTGACCAGGCCCACAAAAAAATCTCCTATGCATAGAAAAAGACCGCAGTCTATTCACTTTGATATACTACTCAAAGATCTCCGGCTAGCATACACAAATGTTAAACAAAAACATTAGAAGTATATTCGAACGGACATACACACACGTAAACATTGCCCCTCCATTTTGCCTCATCATTTACAGCCATTTCCTTCCTTGTTAGGATTTCGCTCATGTCATTTGTTCTTAAAATTGCTTGGATTGCCTTAGCCATACTCTGTGCTGTGGCTTTTGCGCATGTCACTGGCGTCGTCAATCCCTCTGAAAAAGTCAACGGCTTATGGTTAGTCGTCGCATCCTCCTGTTTTTACGTGTTGGCCTACCGATTCTACGGACGGTTTTTAGCTCAACGCGTCATGAATCTTGATGACCAACGCCGCACCCCAGCTCATCGGCTTGAAGATGGCACAAATTTTTACCCTGCCAATAAATATATCTTGTTTGGACATCACTTCGCCGCCATTGCTGGGGCTGGCCCTCTCCTTGGCCCTGTACTTGCTGCTCAGTTTGGCTATCTCCCAGGATTTATTTGGATTGTCGTGGGTGCGGTCCTGGCTGGAGCCGTCCAAGATTTTGTGATTCTTGTTGCGTCCATGCGACGGAACGGTCGCTCACTTCCAGAAATTGCTCATGCTGAAATAGGGTCTGTCACTGGAATCGCCACAGCAGTGGCCGTTCTCTTTATCGTGATTGTCGCCCTTGCTGGCCTGGGGCTGGCCGTGGTAAACGCCCTGCATCAAAACGCCTGGGGAGTCTTTACCATCACAATGACCATCCCGATTGCCTTTGTGATGGGTATGTATCTACAGAAGATCCGTCCGGGTCGAGTAGGTGAAATGTCATTCATTGGTGTTGGACTACTCACTGCCGCGATTATTGCTGGTCGATCGGTGGCGCAATCTGATTGGGCTGAATGGTTTCTACTCGACCGCAATACTTTAGTGTGGGGGTTGGCAATATATGGATTTCTTGCCTCCGTCGTCCCAGTCTGGATCCTCTTGGTACCACGAGACTACTTGTCAACGTTCATGAAACTTGGAGTCGTCGCTCTTCTTGGCGTCGGCGTGATCGTTCTAGCTCCAGTCATTGAAATGCCCAGGACCACTGAATTCATCCACGGAAACGGCCCAATTATCCCAGGTACCCTATTTCCTTTTCTGTTTATTACCATTGCGTGTGGTGCCATTTCGGGATTTCACTCTCTTGTCTCATCAGGCACAACGCCAAAACTCATCGGACAAGAATCTCAAGCCATAGTGGGATACGGGGCCATGTTGCTAGAAAGCTTTGTCGGAGTGATTGCGCTCATTGCCGCATGCATACTCATTCCTGGAGACTATCTGGCTATTAACACCCGTCTCTCCATCGAAACACTTGCATCGATGGGATTCCCCATTTCAAAAATTCATGAGCTCTCTCAATTGGTTGAAGTCGATGTCTCTGGGAGACCCGGTGGTGCCGTCTCTCTTGCCGTTGGAATGGCTTCAATATTCTCAGCGCTTCCCGGTATGTCAGGCCTCATGGCCTATTGGTATCAATTTGCCCTCTTATTTGAAGCCCTCTTTATTCTGACCACGATTGATGCCGGAACTAGAGTCGCACGGTACTTGGTACAGGAACTTGGAGGTCACGCCTACGAACCGCTCAAACACATTAATTGGTGGCCTGGAGTTATTGGATGCAGTGCAATTGTAGTCGGCGCCTGGGGTTATTTAATCGGAACCGGATCAATTGCCACCATCTGGCCCATGTTTGGCGCGGCCAATCAACTACTTGGGATGCTGGCTTTATGTATTGCGACAACCGTCTTAATTAAAATGAACAAAGCCAAATATCTTTGGGTTACTGTTGCACCAATGATTTTTGTTGGAATTATTACCTTGGCGGGGTGCTATGAACTGTTCCACCTCTTTCTCCATCGAGCACTGACGGGAGCAAGTGAACAGATCTTGACCATGTGGGTTAATACCATTCTAGTTGGGGTCGTCGCGACATTGGCTGTTGTGGTTCTTATCGATAGTCTTATGAAGTGGTATGGCTACCTCATTCTGAAAAAACCCTATACCAGTAGCGAAGTAACAGAAGGAAAAGGTATTCCTCTTCCGGCCGGCCCATGCTGCTAAAGGATCGAACCCCTCTCGTCGTTCGTGAAGCGTATCTGGTTAAAGAGAAGTTAAGATCTTTCTTCCCCTCGCTTCACCCTTCACAAACGACGCTTCACGTTATTTTCAGGCAGAACATACGCCAGAAATCAGGAGAAAGACACTGAGTGGCATATTAGAAATTCAAAGAAAGGAATACTATGGCGAGCCAATATTCATTTGATGTCGTATCTAAAATTGACATGCAGGAAATGAAGAATGCTGTGGACCAAACAGATAAGGAAATCAGTCAACGATTCGATTTTAAAGGATCAAAAACTGAATTGACGTTAAAGGAGAAAGAACGCGAACTTGAAATTGTCTCTGACGACGAATACAAGCTCAACGCAGTTATTGATATCCTGAAAAGTAAATGCATTAAGCGCAATGTATCACTAAAAGGCCTTGACTTTGGGAAAGTGGAAACTGCCCTGGGAAGCACCGTACGTCAGAAAATTGGAGTTCAAAGTGGTATTCCCGAAGATAAGGCCAAAACAATTACGAAGGCCATCAAAGAACAAAAACTAAAAGCCCAAGCACAAATTCAAGGTGACCAAATTCGCGTACAAAGCAAGAGCAAAGATGAGTTGCAAATGGTTATGACATTTCTCAAACAAGAAGATTTCGAAATTGACCTAACATTTGAAAATTACCGATAGACCTCGTCTCGACATAATCTTTTTCACTCAAGAGGTGCGGCAGCCCTTGGTAAATTCAGGGAGAGCTTGATCTAAAGCCTGTTGCCCCGCATTCGCTCGAAGAATATCCAACGCGGTTTCATTTGTTAGTTGGTCAGTTCCGATGGGAACCGTCAAACGCTCCAAGCTCTCTCGTCCCTCTCCATGGGCTTGAATCTCAATACTCCCTTTTTCAACATCCACGAACGCTAGCTCCACCAATGCTGAATTGTGAGTAGTCGTTCCTGGCATTTGAGTCATCATTCGCTCTTCTCCAAACGTCGCAGCCTCTGACAACTCAGTACTGGAGAAGAGCACAATCATCAATGATTCCAAATCATGCTTTTTCGCAACTTTGAGGAGGGAAGAAAAATTGAGATCTTCCGAAACCGTGTTGGTCGTGATGATCTCCAACGCTGAAACACCGCAATGTTTCTCAATATAAGATTGAGTCCGCTGCGAAAGCCTCGACAGCATCGACACTGAAATGGCTGGAGACGCGTCACTTCCCGTGGCATCAGAATACACCAGCAATCCCATAGAATGAGGAGAAGGCCATTGGCCCATTGGTTGAGTGTGAGAAATTTGTTTGTCCATGGGCAATCCCAGTACGACCGGCAACCGGAGAGATGGAGTCGTGACACACCCACTCATGCCTATGGCAAGAAAACCAACACTCAGCCCAAAAATGTTTAGGCACAATCTCATGTGGAGGGCTCTTTTCTCCAAACTTCATGGAAATGCATTAACGCCTGCTTCATCGCATCATCTGCTGAAACTATGCGAAGAACATCATACGCTGATTCGTTGCTTGGATAGATCGGCGGTTGTGTCAGATTTCGACGAACCACGGGATACACATTAGAATCAATTGGCACATTGAGGCGCTCAAGTACAGACCACGCAGTGCCATTGGCATGGACAACAGGATGACCAGTCTTCCCATTCAACAACGCCAATTCAACCAAGGCATAGTTTTCTGCTCGAAAACCTAGAAGTCGACCTCGCCCTCCACCTAAACCAGTCCGGCCACCTTGAAAAGAAAGCTGTTCAGGCACCTCATTTTCAGCGCTTGAGATGACCGCAAGGAGCAAATAGTCCAGACCTTCTTTTTGAGCGACTTGGACGAATTGATGAGAATTCTGCCCTTGTTTAAACTGAGGGTAATTGATGACCTTCTCGAGAGTTATGGGGAATCGCTTGCCCAGCTCTGCTTTCAAACGCGAGGTAAAACCTTCTAGCCCTTCTTGGGACAGTGGCGGAGCCGAATCTGGATAGCTAGTATCATTAATGACTAAAAGACCCGCATTCACACCTGTGGAAGGAAAGGAGTCTGTCGTAGCATTAGTCAGTAATTCTTTGTCAACACCGAAATACACGGGAAGTCGCTCTGGGACAAACTGATTCGTACAACTACACAGAATCAGGGTTAGGATACCAAAAATTAGGAGATAAAGACGTTGCATGATGCCCCTCCTTCATACGTTGCTAGACAAATACAAATAGGCCTTTCACCACTATTGTCGCGCCTCACCCTAAAACCGTCAAGAAAGCTAGGGTATTCACCATCTGCGATGTTGCATCTCCAGTAGGCATCGGGTAGGTTACTAGTATGTCGAAACGAACGAACAAATGGTTGCATAAAATATTCTGCATCTTTGTTGTCGCTTCACTCACAGGGTGCGACAAAATTTCCATTCCTCGGCTTTCCTTTGACGATAGCCCAGAAACGAAGGCCCCCGTTTCCGTCATCTATCGCTTTGACCCAATTCTCTCTCAACATACACAAATCGTAGATGCTTGTGGATTTCCTTATACCATCAAGTCCGGAGAAATTATCACTCAAACCTTTCTTCAGGTGGGACAAGACCATTTTTCATCGGTCTCCACTGAACCCTTAACACCCTCTGATTCGCCAACTATCGCATCCCATGCACTAACGGTTGACTTGAAATTTATTGATTTTAGCTTTGAACCAGTTGGACGCTCAGGAGAGGAAGATCGATATCATACGAACGTTGGGCTACAGCTCCAAGCGATCTACCAAGATTCGCAAGGCAGAGCTCTTGCTCAAACGCCTCTCACCTATTCCGATAAAACCAACCTATGGGCACCAGCATTAACGAGTCAGGCCAACTCATGTGCAACGGGTCAATTCGATGAAGTGGTACAAAATGCAGCCGAAACCTTGGCCATGGATATGGTTGGTGTGATTCCACGGCTCTATGGGCAAACACAGGATCCCCAACAGCCTGAAGAACCATCAGGAAGTGACTATGCCTCACAGTTTCCCTCTCAGTCGATACCTGTACAAAAACCATCCCTCTCATTCCGAACGATGCTTCAAGATGAGAACGATAATCTCGTCCTCGAAGGGGGAGAAAACCTTATACTCCAAGTTGAAACCACAAACACAAGTGAAACAACATTGCCTTCTGCCTATGTTGAATTACGAGGAACACCGGCCATCATCGATGCCTTCACACATGTTACACCTTTACCTATTTCAATTGGCGCCCTTCAGCCTGGAGAAAAAAAGACAACAGAAGTTCGCGGACGTATGTCAGAATCGGTGCAGAAAGAAAATGGTAAGTTGAAAGTTTCGATATCCATATCCCAAGGTATCCCGCCTGGAGCACATACCATCCTCGCAGCGATTCATCCCAGGGCTTCATCAGCCTTACAACCAGTAACACCAACCGACTCAAACAATGATCAGCAGAATGTAAAGAAATCTGGCGAGACAAATTCACTCTATCACGCCATGATAGTTGGACTTGACCAATACCGAGACCCCTGGCCAGAAGCACATACGGTACCCGAACAGCACCTTCAAGGCTTAGCGAATGCACTTCGGACAACCGGAACATTTCCAAGTACCCACATCAAAGTACTGAATGGAACTCATGCAACCCGTACGGACATTGAGGAGGCTTTAGTCTCATTAGCAAAACATCAGCTCACCACCGATTCAATTTTCCTATTGTATTATGCAGGTCATGCCTTTATTGACTCTGAAAATGGAGAAGCATACTTGACTCCATATGAAGGCTCACCAACAGCATCTAAAAAACGGCTCATTTCCTTGCGCAGCCTTCAACGAGTCTTACACAAGCTTAAGTCCAAACTCTCAATCTTGTTCTTAGATACGTCTGCGGTTCACTATCTGGGAGGGACACGAAACTCAGGAGGGCTGAATGGATCAACTCCAGCTAATTGGCATGCAATGATACCCTTACATAGTCAAGCCTCTAACACTCGCATCATTCAAATTCGACGATTAAAAGGAACGTCACATAGAGACCCGGCTCGACTATTGGCTGGGTTGCTAGGAGGAGCCGATGCGAATAAAAACGAGATCGTCACGCTCGGTGAACTTCTTAAAGACTTACAGGGTACAGCTGAAGTGATTCCATCCAACACTCAATACCTACCATTCGCCAACATCCCCTTGGCACACTAACTATTCAGCGACAATTCAATTTTAATCATTCATTGCAAGGGTCTGCTCAAAGGTTATAAGTTCTGATGACTTTATGCCAATCAGAAATACGGGAATGAAAATATAAGAATGAGTGATCCAAATGACGGGACGCCCATCACGAACAACTCGCCTTCACAATGGATTCAGCTATAAATAGAAGTATTGGAGTTGTTCACTAAAAAGACATAATAGATTGAAAATCTAGTAAGATGTCTCAAGTTGCGATAGCCCGAAGCAAAATCAGTTTCCTCATTTTGAAGAAATCATCTACAGGGCCTAGCCTCGTTTACCTATTATCAATCAACATCGGAAAACTCTACTTATGACTTGTTCGCTTGACGGGGAAGCTTACAAATGCTGCATGGAAGGAAGAAATACGATCCGGTTAATGATCTTGAGGTAGCTTAAGATTTGTCTTTTTCAGGATTGAGGGAGACTGAAGGATTGCCATTGTCTGCTGCTCTGACACGAAGGCGATCGTTTGTTCGAATATGATCTTTCTTCAGATTATTAAGTCGCTTGAGTTCTGACACAGATAGACCAAACTCATTTGCTATGGATGAAAGCGTATCACCATAATGAATACGGTACCAGGTAGTGGATGAAGAGGATTTAGATTTTGACAACAACAATGGTCTTTCACCCTCCTCAGCTCTCACACGAAGACGGTCATTCCATCGAATACGATTTTCCTCCAAGTTATTGAGCCGCTTGAGTTCTCGCACGGACAAACCAAACTCCTTGGCCACCGATGCCAGCGTATCACCAAAATGAACTCGGTACCATGTAGTTGGTGGTAGGGGTTCAGTCTTAGGAAGGAGAGATGGATCATCATCCTCCTCTGCTCTGACACGAAGACGATCGTTCCATCGAATACGATTTTCCTTCAAGTTATTGAGTCGTTTGAGTTCTTGCACAGATAAACCAAACTCCTTAGCTACTGATGCGAGCGAATCACCAAAACGCACTCGATACCAGGTTATAGGGAGTGGTGGTGGTTCCGCCTCGAGTGCAATAGGAGCACTATCGTCGTCTGTTCGTAAACGAAGACGGTCGTTCCATCGTATACGATTTTCCTTCAAGTTATTGAGTCGCTTGAGTTCCAACTTAGTTAAACCAAATCGCTGGGCAACGTCATCGATCGTATCACCGAAACGCACTCGATACCAGGTAGCAGACACCGGAGGAAGCTTCGGCCATAGCTTAATTTGGTCATGCTGTCCTCGCACAAGGAGCGCTTTACCTTGAGGAACTTTTAACGAATAGCCACCTTCCACAATTGGAATGATGTCTTGACGAAGCTCCGGATTCAATTCAGCTAAATCTCTAAGAGAAACCCCTGTGGCTTCTGCCACAGCTTTTAGGTGGGCGCGTTTACGCACCAATGCCTTCACAAAAGTATATGGAAGAGCTCTATTTCGCTTAAACCCGTATTTGGTTGGATTTGAAGCAATGAGAACGACTGCGATAAAACTTGGGACATAGTCCTTCGTTTCTCGCAGAATATACCCTGTTTTCCGAATCTTCCAGTAATCTCGACTTCCGCTTTTTCGAATAGCTCGGTTAATTTTTGACCCTCCTGCATTGTATGCGGCCAGAGCTAAGGGCCAAGACTTGAATTCATCAAAGAGGTCTTTCAGGTGCTGAGCTGCAGCGACCGTTGATTTAACGGGATCCCGGCGTTCGTCTACATACCAGGTCACATCTAGCCCATATACACGGCCTGTAGCCTTCATAAATTGCCACGGACCTGAAGCACTAGCACTAGAGATGGCACGAGTATTAAACCCACTTTCCACCAATGAAAGAAAACCAAGTTCAGGCGGTAAACCGTTCTCCTTGAACGTACGTTGAACCAGGTTTTTATATTTCTCGAATCGGTCAAGGCTTTTTTGAAATCTAGAATGAATGTCATGTTGATAATAATCGAGGATACGCTTCACATGACGATTAACCTCGAGTGGCATCATGGCATAGTCACGACCAGTAGAAGTCAGAATAGTCTGAATCGTATCTTGTTTGGCATGGCGCTCTTTATATAAAGGGCGTAACACCGGCCAAGAAGCGGTGATTGCTGGTTTATGAATAACGAATTTGAGGAAGGGCGAAGCGACTCGCAAATCCCAGCCATGATCACTGCCTAGCTGATCATGAATAATGCCCCTATTCTTGGATGAAGTTTGAGTCGGGTGCTGAAAGTGCTGAACAGTTCTCACTACCATTTTTTTGTTCAACTCCCCAGCATGAGGTATCGGTATAGCAAGTGTGAACGTTGGTGCTAGACCTGCTGAATGGATAAATTTATCTCGAGGTAATCCATCTTGAGCGTACGCCGATCCTATGATTGCCACACTCCATAACAAGGCTGTCAAGCAGTATGCCGAAGAAAGAATCAGGCCATTGGATCGTTGAAGGCTTCGCTTGTTCACGGTATAAAATTTTTCCGTACTTTTAATTATGACATTACTAACTTTCTCACTAATATGGTAATACTGTCAAGAATTTACCTAGGTATGTGAAGAGTGAGTGTGACTTGCTTGCCTGGACATACCGCCCTCGCCGAGGTAATTTCAGGTCTAAGTCAAACTTGTCTGAAAGTAAGCAGACTTGGAGTTCTGCTTAGCCGAAAAATGGTAACGAAACCCTGGCCAATACCAGAAGTATCAAAATCGTCCCATCTCCAGAAGACATCACACGCACCAAAAAAATACAAAAAAAAGCTCTGCCGAGATTCTCCTCGGCAGAGCTTAGGATAACGGGGAAGAAGATGTTTCTCCCCTATTGTTATTAAAATCTTAGAAGTTGATCCAGAGTTGAGTGTAACCCCAATTCTGATCAGCTGTACCATTATTGGATTTCTTGCTGTAATCACCGGTGAAGAAATGTCCTGCACCAATCTGCCAACCAACTCTGTTATTTTGGAAGAACAGAGTGTAGACAATATCAATTTCACCACCCAATGACTTTTCAGAATGCCCGTTGGCTGCTGGTGAAGTCTTGAACACTCCTTGTCCAGCGCTATACCAGGCATCATTCTTTTCAGCTAAACGCATGTAGTGACCAGCAATTTCAAAGTGACTCGCCTTGGTGGGACGCAATTGTAAATTTCCACCAAAGGTCACCATGTTTTGCCATGACATCAAATCCATGTAACCAAAATGGATGTGGTTAGTTGGAAACAACTGGCTAAAGGTGCCTGCGTCTCCATCCGTTCCACTATCATCTCCTGACCCGTAGTTGAATTCTGCACCAATTCGAGGTTGCATAGGAACCGGTAAGGTCACACCGGCATCCACATGAAAAGCACCGGCATTAATATCCGTGGAGCTGGCCAGACCTGATGTTCCAACCTTTCCGAACTGATAATATCCTTCAACCGTCGCATCAACAATGCCTTTTTTCGCAGCGATTCTGGCACCAACCGTATGTCGTGTTTGGTTGGGTTGTTGACCACCACCAAAGTTTGCTGAACTTGCTCCAGTTCCTCCAAATTCAGTGATCCAGGCTGGCTCTACGGTAATACCCGAAAGTTTCATAGGCACCCGAACAAACAGGATGTTTGCGTCACCTTGGTAACCACCACCGCCCGTATTTCCTGCTCCTGAAGCTGTTGGCGCAACACCACAAGCACCCGCATTCTGTGCACAGTTACCTTCCGCGACGACCAACCAACCTAATTCAACTGGAACTTTGCCGTGGTTGTAACGAAGGGTAATACCATCAAATGTAAATCCAACGTTATTCCAGTCAAAGTGACCAAAAATACGATGGTTTCCCCATACAACTAATTGACGACCAGCTTTCATTGTCAAATTTGGTGCCAAGAAGTTGCGAATTAACATATACCCTTGTCGCAAGAAGAGATCGTTGTTCGAACTATTTGGTCCACCAGTGCCGAAGTTATTTGACACTTGTGGTTGCACAAAAAATGCAACATCAGGCGAAAGATCATAGTTGAATCCAAGCCTGATCAACTGTTGGGTAAAGAATCGATTGTCCTTGGAAGCACCAAAGTTTGAATTGGTTCTGAACTCTGGACGAACTCGCATATCACCTGAAATAGTGAGGTTCTTGTGGTCAAATGCTGAGCTCTTTGGAGGATCAAACTTGTGATACGGAATCAAATCTGGAATGGCTCGTGGGACTGCTGGAACATTTGTGTTCTTGTCTGTTGCCGGCGTAGTTTTGGCCGCAAAGACAGGAACGGCTGACATGGACACGATCAGGAAACCTGCCGTGAACCACTTGGAAATACGATGAAATTCGCTCATTGCACTCCTCCTGTTAGTTAAGCCCCCAGCTTAAACGGGGACAAACAGTTGCTCTCATCAGGGACCCATCTCCCCAATTTGAACAAATAAGTTAATTAATTCTTCTCTCTGTGTGCTGTTTCTAAAAAACTCTATCTTTTCTCTATGTGTGCCACCAAAAATTCAGTAAATGCCAAAAGCATACCAATTTTCATATATTAACGTAACTTATTGATGTTTATAGTTATTTAATAAAAATACAGTCATGAAGATAAACACAATAGTATTTCAAGAAAGAGACGATTCGTTGCAAAAAAACAACACAAGGAAGGAGATACTGCTATTTATTTGAGTGTCATGCCCAGAACTGAATTGGCTTGGATAGTTGTTGAAAGACGCATGGGATTTGGGGTGTTAAAGACAGAAGTAATATTCAAAATGGCAAAGAAATTGTAATAAATCCCCCTAGTCCAAACCTTTAAACGAGCTTGTTGCCTCCTTGCGTTTCTGAATCAGATTCTGAAATTCCCTTAACCTGGTCTTCAACTTCTTTAACTGATGCTTCAAAGTCTTGCTCTACGGCCTTGAATTCTTGCTGAATCATATTAATTTCCGGCTCAACTGACTGCCGAAGATCTTCAGTTGTTTCTTTAAAGCCTTTGACTGCCTTGCCAACTTGCTTACCTATTTCAGGAAGCTCTTTTGGGCCAAATAGAAGAAACGCGATCACCAAAATGATCAGGATCTCCATGGCTCCTAGTCCAAACATAATGCATCCTAGTAAAAAGTTAACAGCTTGGAGTGAGATTTATTATCATGGTTCTCTACACTCCTCACTTATTCACTTCTCACTTATTCTTATCCTTGTCTGGCTTGTTCTGGTTGGGGAGGTGGCACTGTTTCAGCCGGAGGCGGCGTCACGACTTGTGCCGTCTGCGGTGTTTGCACTTGCTCTTGTTGCTGAGGAATTTCTTGGGCCATGTGGGGTTCATCTGGATTTGGCGTGACATCTAGAGCATCTGCTTCATGAACAGACTTTTTAAAGCCCTTAATTGCTTTACCCAGACCTTCTCCCAGCTGAGGAATTTTCCCTGCGCCAAAGATAATTAGCACAATAATCAGAATGAGGAGTAATTCCATCCAGCCAAATGACCCAATCATAACGAAACCTTTCGTTCCACTCGCTAATTCATAATGCTCAAGGATCTCAGTAGAGTCGAATAAGTATACTTGAGCAACCCATAAAAATCCACAAAAATCTACACTAGCCTCTCTCAAGAAATAGAAAAAGAAAAGTGGATATAGTCCACTAATTCAGGAGGTGCTTGCAGCATGACCTGAATTTCCTCTGCATCAAACCCCAACTGCTCTAGAGAAGGGCGTGCGTTGTTTATCTCAGTGGTTGTCACATAGGCAATAGTATCCGGGACACCTTCGGGGTTAAAATTTCGAAGAATCGCTTCGAGTTTGGCTTTCTCATCAGAAGGCATGGCCTCTCGAAGTGGAAATTCTATCACTCGCTTATAGTGACTACGATATGAAGTATTGAGGGCTTCAAGGGTTCGAATGACAAGCGCATCAAATTCCCAGGAGTCAGGGCTTGGAAGACGAGGATGCGTGGAGAGCACGTCCATCACTGTTAACACCTTGTCTCCCAGTTGCTTGCCCACAAATTCTCGCTGAGACTCTAGATTGACCTTAGTGCCAAGATGGTCAGCAATCTCTTCGAGTAAGGCAAAATTCACCATAAAACTAAATTGTCCTCCATGCACAGAATAGCAAGGCTTTTCCGAGTCATTAAGCACATGTCGGTCAAAGGTTCCCGCATCAAAGCTACTAAATCCTAGGGAATCGGAAGCCAGCACTCG
>JBMYWX010000013.1:0-22998 GCA_049607825.1 Nitrospirales bacterium | reverse complement strand
CATGGTAGCAATCGTTTAGGTCTTCTGTTTGCTGGCGTTAATGGAGCCATCCTATCCTCCTCATGGTACCGAGTATTTTC
This sequence comes from Nitrospirales bacterium, assembly GCA_049607825.1. GTDB lineage: Bacteria > Nitrospirota > Nitrospiria > Nitrospirales > UBA8639 > JAGQKC01. The sequence goes on along the minus strand of JBMYWX010000013.1, from coordinate 22,918 downwards.
TGTCGTTTTAAAGGAAGCTAATTCAATCTTTTCTAATTTAGTTATTTGGTATTATTTTGGAGTTGTGATCGGATTATTAATTATGCTTTTTTGAAATTGAGTTTATTGCTTGGACTTTTTCTACCGTTGGGGATCAACACTTCAGTAGTAAAAACAGATGTGTTCTTACCCACTTATTGTGAGCTCTATATTAGTCCTATCTTGTTGAGGTGTGAGTCGACGCATGTCGGTGGGCCCTCGCCCATCCTGTGCGTGCGTAAATAGGACATCACTTTCCGAAGCCACTGTGCCAAAGAGCCAATCATACATAGGCATAAACAACGTGTAGTTCGCTTCCCATCGGGAATGATGGAGACTATGAAAACTTGGGCTATAGATGACCCACTTTAATGAAGAATTGACGTACCATTTGGGGAAGAACTCGACGTTGCCATGGCCAATGCTATTCAAAAAGTCAAAGACGAGAAAGTACGCGAAAAACCCAACGGGGGTAAGTTGCTCTAACCATCCAATGATCAGGACGGGCAAAGCAAAAAGTACGAGATAGCTCACGCGTTCGAATACCGTAAACGTGTAGCCTGAGGGCGGACGAGGCACGGTCGCTTTATGGTGCTTGACGTGATGACGGCGGAGCGTGGGATTTTTATGAAGCAAGAGGTGATACCCATAATACAGGGGTTCGGCAATAAAGGTATGCGCGAGCGCCAGTGCTATGAAGCCAGTGACTGTTTGTGTGTAAGTTGGGAAGACTGCCCACTCGGTAAATTGTAACAGTCCTCCATAGGTCAATAACGCAAAGCCCGCAGCATCGATATAAAATGGTACGGCCCACCATTGTTCTCGATCATCTTGATCGGGGGGAATGGAGATCTTGTAAATTCGTTGCTGTTCTGCCCAACTTGAGCGGGATAAGCGAGTGAGTAGCGCCACGAATCCCACGCGGAGTATCGCCCAACTCAAAAAAAATATTGCAAAATACATATCGAGCATCATGCTATTTGTTCCTCATGGTGATGTGGAAGCCGTTTGTCTTCTGGGTTGTTTTGATGCGATTGAGTGACGGATCTATGAACTGAGGAAGACTGTTTCTTTCTTTCCTTCGAATGAAGATGTGCGTAATAGATTTTAATGATCGACGCCAAAGAATGTGCGTCCACAGAGGCAAAGGCTTCGGGATGGTCCTGAAGGAGTGCTCGTAGCTTGTGGATTTGGAAATTCCAAGTCTGCGTGGAATAGAGGCGATTGGGTTCGATGAATTTTTCTAGTTTCCGTTCGAGTAAGGATTGTGCCGGTTCATACTGTAGGGTCAGCCCAATTTGCTCGGCCACCGTGGTCAGTAATGTTCGGGTGTGTAAATTTTCAGCACTGACCAAATGAAATACTTCTTGATGTTGTCGATTGGTCGTGGCCTCGGATAGCCGTTGCGCTTGCGTAATGACCGTATCAATCGAGACTAAATTTGTGGCGGCTTCTACAGGAATAGGTAGTCGAATCTCCGTTGTTAGCTTGGCTAATTTATAAAACCCTCGAGCAAACATGTACAGGCCATAGGGTTTGAAATTAGACCAGCCTGTCTTCTGATGACCGATGACAATCGAGGGTCGGACAATCGTGAGTGGATTTCCCTGTTGTGCAGCCAGCGACAGCGTCTGTTCAGTGGTAAATTTCGTGATTTGATACGAATTGCCTAACACAGGAGTCAGGTGTAAGGCCTCATCAATGTCGGCGCCCACGTTCCCAGCGACATAGGCTGTAGACATATAGTAAAACCGTTTGGAGCAAGCACGATGTTCGGAGAATTTTTGATACAGCAAGACGCTATTGCGGACGTTATACTCATAGGAGTCAGCTAGGTTTTGAGCGGAATAGGTCAGGTCAGCTGCACAATGCCAAACTTGTTCAACATTTTTCCAAAAGGAACATCGATTCAAGTCTTCTACAAACTGGGTCGTATTAATCTGTTCAATGCTTAGATTCGCCAGAACGTGTGGGGACACGTCGAAGCCAAATCCCCGCATGGCCTCGATGATCTTCTGTCGTGTCCGCTCTCCGTTAGGGTCGTTTCGGGAGAGGCAGATGACTCGATGGCCATTAGCTAAAAATGCTCCGGCCAGTGCGCTGCCGATAAAGCCAGTGGCGCCGGTGATTACAATGCAAGACATTTATCCAGTCTCCATTTGAGTTGCACCAATTGAGGATGAGACGCATGTTGGGTGCAACCATCAATGCGGCTCTCTTGTTACGAATAATCAGAATAATTTTAAGTGGTACTGTTCTATTGCTGTGCAATCACCACGCCAGCATTTTTTATTGCCCGTGACAGACGAAACGTATGGTAAAACCTATGAGAAAAGCTGCGCGGATGATCGAAGCGAAACGGAGAAGAAGTTTGTTCGTCAGATGTTGCTACACCTTCAGGTACAGCTTTGTATCCGAATGGATAGCTTAGTCAGTCAGACTGAGGTCTAACCCAAAGATGGGTATGGTGCTGTAGACATAGAGAAAGGTAGATACAGTAGGCTATTGCACAAATGGTATTCCCATTCTCAGGGGTCGTCACGTGGATATTTGCAGGCAATGGTAAATATTTATTCGCAGCAGAGTGTTCGTGTGAGTGAAAAGTTTCAACTCATTGGCCGTCACATGACCGTCTTTCTCGCGTCGTGTTTCTTCGCCATAGCATGAAGCCATGCTATCAATCGTTTCAAGGTCATCATGTGTTTCGGCCCATTTCATTAGGGCACGGACTATTTCAAACGAGAAGGTTCGAATTTGATTGATGAGTTTTGGAGTCCTAACGATCAACTCATAGGAACCTTTGAGTATCCAGACCGTTTCCTGTGCAGATCCAAATACGACGGAGGCTGCATCTTTTATGAGAGAACAATCGGGTATGAACATTCCACACGATAAGATTGAGAATAGATGAAATATTTATGTGCATCGAGCAACGAACCATACGCGAAGCTACGGCGGTGTTTGTGACCTATCCCTCATAGAGACAAGAAGGACATGTCTTTAGTGGATTCAAAATAGCGTTCCACAACGACCTTCTCTCCCGTTACAATAACATCTGCAATTATGAAATTTGGAAGGTGAGTCGACGAAGATTATGAGGCTGCATAATAACGATTTTCTGCAATCGTTCTGGCAAACAGGAAAAGGGCATTGGTTAGTCCTTGGAGCTCTTGGCCTCCTAGCATTTTTTTCTAATCTACCGATTTCTTTGTTTGGAGTAACAGAAGGACTCTATGCAGCCGTGACGGAAACGATGGTAGGTACGGGTGAGTATGTACGTCTGACATTACATGGTCAACCGTATTTCAATAAACCGCCGATGTTTTTTTGGTTTCAAGCTCTTTCCACTCAACTATTTGGTTGGAGTGAGGCCGCGTTGCGATTACCGTCTGCTCTCTTCAGCTTGGGAACCGTCGTCGTGACCTATTGGTTGGGACGTACATTGTTTTCAGCAACAGCCGGATTTTGGGCAGCCTTAGTTGTCCTCACGAGTTATGCGTCTCTGTGGTTTGGGCAGATGGCTATTATCGATCCTATTCTCACTTTTTGTATGACCCTAGGCATATTGGGATTTGTTCGAGCCTATTTCCAGGAAGGCACGCCATGGTGGTATGTCGTAGGCTTTGTGGCATTAGCGTTAGGGGCGATGGTCAAAAATCTCCATGCGTTAGTGATGCCGGTCTTACTCTTTCTGGCCCTTCTTTGGCTCTGTCGAGATAGTAGACCGATAAAAACAGCTCCCTTCTGGTTAGGGCTCTTGGTTTTTATGGGTCTGATTGGATCGTATTATGCGTACTTAGGCCAAGAGTTTATCCAGCATTACGTGCTGAAAGAAAATCTCCAACGTATGACAAAATTAGCGGGAGATACACAAGGCAGTGCCCTCGAGGCTTATTTCGGGAAACGTCCAATTGTCTGGTATTTCTTTGTCATGTGGTTTGACTTTTTCCCCTGGTCCGTCTTGATTCCTACGGGGTTGACTGTTCTCTGGAGACAACAGCCCCTGAATGAATATCCCAGAGAAGCCTTTGTCCTTTTTTGGGTCCTTGGGTATTTTCTTGCCTTTTCTTTATTCCCAGAAAAGCATGAACGATACTTGATGCCTATGGTGCCAGCGGTGGCCATGTTGATTGGTTATGTGTATTACCGGGTGTTTGACACTCACAATTTCGAGATTTGGACATCCCCTTTATTTAAATATATGCTTGGTTTGTTGAGCCTGGTGTTTATCGTTGCCGTCTTCCTTGCACCATATTTGTTACAGAAAAAATGGAATCTGCTTACAAATGTCTTTCCATTAGTCTATCAGCTTCCCATGGTATGCGGGATTGGGGCCTTGTTGTATGCAGTTCTCAAGGAGAGGGGAACGACGGCTCTGAAAATGGTGGGTGTGTTGGCCGTAGGACTAATGATTGGTGTCGTCCAATTTATTGTTCCTGGGATAAATGCTATGGCTTCCCCGAAATTCATTATGACCGAAGTGCAATCTTTTTTGAAAGACCCTCGTGATCCGATTCAGACCTTTCAACATTGGAATTGGCGGAACGATGAAGATCTGTATTATTGGCAGCATGTCCATAAACGAGCGGATATAGTCGGTGAAGGGTTAGATGACCAAGCTGCATTAAACGCGTTGCAGGAAAGGGTTGAAACATTAGGCGCTAGGGTCTTTCTCATGACCGAAGCCCAATATCAAAATATCGTGCGTCCAGCGTCGGGGATATCCTCAACTCTTGTCAGAGAATTTCAGCGACCGAAAAAGAAGATTCTTTTGGTCTTGATAGAGTCTAAGGCTTAAGCTTCTACCCACCACCCTTCTTACTATGGTTCAACGTAGTCAAACCCAGTAAAGACAGTCTGCGCTTGGGAGCTCGTTTTAACGCTTGTTTAAATTCTTCCTTGGCTTTTTCTGGCTGATTCAGCTTGATGAAGACCTCTCCCAACAATTCATGAGTGGGCTTAATTGGAGTGGGAGGACCATAGTCGTAAGGTAAGCTATCCTCAAGGGCCGCGGCTTCACGCAACACTGTCAAAGCCTTCTGAGGATCAGATTCTTGAAGAAGGATCAAGGCTTCAAGTGCTTTCGCCATACTGAGTCCAGCGACCCCATCGCGTGAAAGAGAGGACGTCGATTGTTTCGGGTCGATTCGAGTGTGTAGTTGAGCAAGTGCCTGTTTGGCGATAGGAAGATTATTTGTGTTGATTGCACTCATTCCGGTGGCAAAGAGTTCACTTGCAGCAAAAGAAAAGCGGAGACCAGACCTATCCAAGCGGAAATGCTTGATATTCCATTTCTGAGACTCAACAATGAACATGGCTCGCATGGATGCCTGATAGCCTTTGACGTATCGAGATTCAGATTCTTGTGCATTTTCTTCAATGATGGTCAAGACGCGTTTGGCTTCTTTCACTCTGTCAGTTTGAAGGTAGGCGTACATAAGCCATTTCAATGTGTGGTACGGTCTAGCTGAAATCGTCAAGCCTTTTCGTTTGATACGAGCTTCACTTGATGCCCATGCGGCTTCGTTGGCAGTAATCACTTCGTCCCACATCCCCAAAGCCATAAAAATATGTGAAGGCATATGTTGCGCGTGTGAGGCCGCTGGGGCTAAGGATGAGTAGATCCTGGCTGCATATAATCCTAATGGTGCGTGAATCGGATCATCATAGGAATGAATCAAATAATGTACAGCCCCTGGATGTGCTGGGTTTTTTCGAAACACGTCTTCGGCAATGGCTGCGGCTTTCATGTAGGTTGCGGTATCACGTTCTCCTTGAGCATTTCCAAGAATTGCTAAGGCATAAAAGGCTGAGGCTTCGAGATCATGAGGAAACTCCTTGGTCAGTTGATGCATGGCGTTGACGTAGGCTTGGTTACGTGTTGATCGGTCTCCATCGCCGTACAGCGCATCAATGGCTCGAAGGTACCCTTGCTCCCGTGTTGTAGAAGCCTTTGCTAATCGGGCCTTAGGGTTGGATGCGAGACGATGAAGGATGGCACGACCTTCTTTGAGATTTTGTTCATTCCAGAGTGGGTGATTGGCCGTCATGGCTTCACCCCAATAGGCCATGGCAAACGAGGCGTCGATTTGTTGGGCATGACGAAAGGCTTCTTTCGCATCGTCATATTGAAAATTGTGGAGTAGCAACATGCCACGCATGAACCAGGGTTGAGCTTCTGCCGTGCCTGAGGTTGGGAATTCAATATGTCCAAGCCCAACAGTCGATGGCCTAGTCTCGTCTATGGTCTTGGAAAAAATCATAGGGGCTGAGTTGGCTAACAACCCAAGAATACTTATGACTATGAAAAGTAGTTGCCTCACGGGTTTTTCTTTAAAATCTCAGGTCGTGGATCACGAACAAATCCTTTTCGGTTTGGCATGGTAATTGAGGGAAGAATGTTCGCATTCAAAGTTGAAGATTCTTTAATAATTCCATTGCGAAACAAAATCCATGCAACAACGGCATAGGTTTCATTTGGAGATAATGACTGAGGAGCTGTAAGAGGCATGGCTCTGTAAATGTAATCAAATAATGTTGTAGCATACGGCCAATAGCTTCCCACTGTTTTTAATGGATGATCAGTGTTTAAGGTGTTGTGTCCGCCAACAAGTTTTGGCCTAGGACCTTCAATGCCTGTTGTGCCATGACAAGATGCGCAGGTTTTTGCGTACACAGTTGCTCCCTCTATCACGGTCCCTTGCCCGGGTGGAAGTCCTGCACCATTCGAGGCGATGTCAATATTCCAATCTTGAATTTCTGCTTGAGTAGCTGAGTGACCAATGCCATATGACCCGCGATGCTCTGTCTCTGCCTCGACAAGTAGGAGGGACCAGGTAGAGGAAAATGTAATGGCGAATAGCCAAATTCGAATAAAAGGCCATGTGAAAAGCCATGTGTTAGACCTGAACATTTTCAACCTGCCCTGCTTGTGTGATTTTCCAACTCTGAACAGCATTGTTGTGATAGTATGAATTCACTCCACGAATCCCAATGAGATCACTTCTTGTCGGTTGAATGTAGCCCGTTTCATCTTGGCAACGACTTTGAAGTATGGCTTCCTGTCCATTCCATTTCCATCCAAAGCGGAATCGTGTATGGCACTTGGGTAGAACAGGTTGTTGTAGTTCTGCTGTCTGCCAAGATTTTCCACCATCGGTGCTGACATCGACGTGTGAAATTCGTCCTTGTCCACTCCAGGCTAACCCTCGAACTTCAACGAATCCGGGTTGCTCTAATTGTTGTCCGCCTGAGGGAGATGTGATGACTGACTTGGCTTCCATTGTAAATGTAAACTGTCGAGCTGTTCCATCTGGCATGAGGTCTGTGTATTTGGAGGTTTCCTCCCGTGTCATGGCTGGGCTGGTCATCAGTTTAAGACGTCGCAACCACTTCACCTGTGTGTTGCCTTCCCATCCCGGCATGAGAAGTCGTATGGGGTAGCCTTGTTCAGGTCGAAGAGGTTCACCATTTTGTGCATAGCACAGCAAGGCATCATTTAAAATAGATTCAAGAGGTAAGCTGCGAGTTAAGGCGGCAGCATCACTACCTTCTGCCAGGACCCACAAGGCTTCTGGTTGTATCCCAACTTCTTGAAGGACCGTAGCCAGCGATACCCCCGTCCATTCACTGGTACTGGTGAGGCCGTGAGTATCTTGAACTGTCGTTCCATTGGGCCCCGTCCATTCTTTTCCAGAATTTCCAGAACATTCAATAAACGCAAGACGAGTTCGAGCAGGAAACCGCCTGAGTTCTTCCACTGTAAAGATCATTGGCTGATGAACTAACCCATGTACCAAGAGACGATGTCTCTGAGGGTCAATCTGTGGAACCCCATTATGATGCCGCTCAAAATGAAGGGCTGAGGGAGTGATAATTCCAGATAAATGCTGTAATGGTGTGAGTGATTTTGTGGAAGAGGACACACGTTGGGCCTGTTCAAAGGTGGATCTGGTCCCGTAGGTAGTTGGTGCGGCACCAGGAATACGAGTAGGATCTTTGGAAGAAGGGGAGGCAATGGCAGAAGCTGATGGAAAGAAAATCTGTGCAGCTGCAATACTGAGAATAGATGAAGTCCTTGTAAGAAATGTCCGACGGTCTAAAGGTGATTCTAATTCAGATTGAATCGTAGTCTGAAGAGTAGAAGGAGCGTCTGTGTCTGCAGATTGATCGTGATCATTCATTCTGTTCTCCTTGCTGCAGATTTCTGATCTTGGTACGGTATACCTCTGCTATAACATATGATTTATGAGGCTGTCTGTCATCTACTCAACACATGGTAAGGAGACCAGTATGAAAAGTCATCAGAAATTGGTAGTGGCGGGGGTCGTTCTCGCCTTCATCGGGTTGTTATTTCCTATAAAAATGGTGGCAGCGAAGGTCATGACGAAAAGCATTGCCTATACACATGGGGAGGTCAAGCTTGAAGGAGTTCTTGCTTGGAATAACGCCGTGCAAGGAAAACGACCAGGAATTTTAGTTGTGCATGAGTGGTGGGGTATGAATGAGTATGCGCAAACTCGAGCGAAACAATTAGCGGCACTGGGTTACGTCGCGTTTGCTGCAGATATGTATGGAACGGGCAAAGTGACCACACATCCAAAACAGGCTGGAGAATGGATGAACGCGATGATGGCGAATGTGAAAAATTGGCAGGCTCGGGCGATGGCGGGGCTGAAGGTTCTTCAAGAGCATGAGATGGTGGATGCGAATAAGATCGCCGCGATCGGCTATTGTTTCGGTGGAGCCACCGTCACGCAATTAGCCTATGGCGGAGCACCGGTGAAAGGAGTCGTCAGTTTTCATGGAGCCTTGCCCTTGCCGAGCGAAGACCAAGAGATTAAGACGAACGTCAAAGTCCTCATTGCTCATGGAAACGAAGATCCGTTTCTCAAGGAAGACCATATTCAAAAATTTCGAAGCGCGTTAGAAAAAGCTGGAATGGATTGGCAAATGGTAGTCTATGCGGGAGCCAAGCACAGCTTTACGAATCCGGCAGCCGATAAGGTTGGGATGGATGCCCTCAAATACAATAAGAAGGCAGACGAGCGTTCTTGGAAGCATATGCAGCTCTTTTTTGATGAGTTATTCGTAGGTTCTAGATAGTACAGTGATCATCTCTAGTACACACTATAGATGAGTGGAATGCTTTTCGACGAATCATGCTGGAAAAATAGTTTTTGAAACAGAATTTTATGGCTACCCATTGAGAGAGAATTGATGTCGCTGTTGTTCTTATGGTTATCTAAAAGGATTACGAAGTCTAGTTCACGAAAAACATGTGGTTTTTTATAGAATTCTGACTAACCGCATACGTATTGTAAGAATTCTTCATGGTAGTCGAGATGTGTTCAAGTTTTTGGTTTAACGAATTCTCATCTTTTCTGTATAGATAATCGTCTGGTCATGTTCTCGGTATCCCCTGTTTTGTAAACAGAAGCATTTGCAACACACGAGGAAACGTGAATGCGTCTGGAAGATGTATCAGAAAGTGTGGGCTGGAAAAAATTCACACCCTGAACTGCATGGTGCAGTTCAGGGTGTGGAGTGAGAGTTATCGAACGGCAATCTGGCGGGGCTTGGCATCTTCTCGTTTGGGAAATCCAATAGTCAGAACACCATCCGTAAATGACGCGTCGGCTTTATCCCACTGGAGGTTAGTGGGGAGTCGAAAGGCTTTCTTGAAGGAGGCTGTTTCGATTTCTCGCACATGATATTTCCGATCTGTTTTCTCATCCTTGTCTTTGACTTCCTCTCGTTTGCCTTCGACGGTTAACACGCCTTTGTCAACTTCCACATTGACTTCCTCAGATTTCCAACTTGGCAGAGCGAGTTCGATTCCGAATGTGTTGGCATCCTCCCACGCATTACTGTCAGGGGCCCAACTTGGAACGTCTCGATCAAATGCGCGCACGGCATCATTGAATAAACGATCAATTTGCGTATTGAATGGAGCATATGTTGTGAGTGTCATGGCACCCTCCTTTTGGTGTTTTGTATAAATTGTTTCACGTTATTTTCGTTCGCCGGCTTGTTGAATAGATAAGTCGTTTGAATAAAAAGTCAAGAGGCATGAACGCAAATCACTATGGATGTGATCTTTTATATGCAAATGAATTGCAAAAATAACCGAGAAACTAATACTTCATCGTGATGACAGTTAGGAAGTATTCTCATATGCGAGGATGAAGAAAGTTTTGTGTGATGAGATGAGAGGCGGATGGATTTGGGTTGATAACTGTCTAGATGCTAGGAAGGGGGTAGAAAGACGATACTACAGTGTGTCGGCAAAGTCCTTGCGCCAACGGCAAATATGGCAACCCATTAGGATAAGATTACGGTGTCATGAGCTATACGACTGGAGTCGTAGGAGCTTCCGTCTCCGATAGGTCTGGCTGACTTAGGTCTCCCTGGACCTCGCTTGTACGTAACGTTGACCTTGCTTTGGTAACCTTGGGGTCACTTGGTCTTGCTAGAGCCTCCGTGATTAACGCTGGATAGCCTGTGTCCATGAGGACCTCCTGTGTGAATTGTTTATAACCTGTTAACTCCTATCTTATATTGTCGGCTGTTAATGGTCTTTTGTAAAGGGAAATCATTACTATATTTTTTGTATTCTTTAGACATGAGAAATTGAGGTCTTTGGGGGAGGGTGACCTCTTGACTCTCTGTGGGCAAGAATTATCTGGTATCATATGAGATGATTCCGAACGTGCTACACTGTTACATGGTTTTTATTTTTACGGGGACAACTTGGAAGTTCTACTATTGTTGACACGACAAAACTTTGGCGAGGTTCACATCAAGACCCATGTCGAGATTTGAACACGAAAGCATCCAGCAGCTTCAAACACATCTCAATCAGCAAGTCATCGGGCAAGAAGGTCTGACCCTTCGTCTGCTGATTGCGTTATTGGCTGATGGACATTTGCTTGTTGAAGGCGCACCAGGTCTTGCCAAGACGACAGCGGTGAAAGCCCTGGCCTCAGGCATCGAAGCAGACTTCCATCGCGTTCAATTTACGCCAGATCTTTTGCCCGCAGATATCACAGGTACCGATATTTATCGCCCTCAGGATGGCTCGTTCACCTTCCAGCAAGGTCCAGTGTTCCATAACTTGGTGCTAGCAGACGAAATCAACCGAGCCCCAGCCAAGGTGCAGGCTGCCTTATTGGAGGCCATGGCTGAGCGTCAAGTGACGATTGGGCGAAAGAGTTACCCTCTTCCTGAACTCTTCTTGGTCATGGCGACTCAGAATCCGATTGAACAGGAAGGGACGTATCCTTTACCTGAAGCGCAGCTTGATCGATTCTTAATGTACGTGAAGGTGGGGTATCCCGATGTGCAATCAGAACGTAAGATTGCTCAACTCGTTCGTCATCAAGCTCAGGAGTTGTTGGCGGTCAATCAAGAATTTCATTCCCCAGTTCCTCAGAAAGTCATATTTGCTGCTCGTCAGGAATTGTTCAGTATTCATCTTGCCGAAAGTTTGGAAGAATATATTGTGCAATTAGTTGTAGCAACGCGTGACCCTGCGCCCTATAGCGAAGAACTGGAACGATGGGTGCGCTATGGAGCCAGTCCTCGTGCCACCATTGGCATTGAGCGGTGTGCACGAGCCCATGCCTGGTTGGCGGGACGTGATTATGTGTCGCCGGAGGATATCCAAGCCATTGCCCCTGATGTATTGCGTCATCGTATTCTTCTATCGTTTGAAGCTGAAGCCGAAAGTATCAGTACTGATCGAGTAATAGCGGAGCTTATCTCTCGTGTGGCCGTTCCCTAATCGCACAACCCAAGAAGCCAAATCCCTACCTGATAACCAGTCCAACTCCGGAACCACCGTGCTGTTGGATGAATTGATTCAGACTCGTCATTCTCTGAAAGCCTTGAGCGTTGGAGCTAAAAAGGGCGTTCATTCACTCTTGGCGGGAGGCGAACGTTCGCCTTTCAAGGGGCGCGGAATCGATTTTGAAGAAGTTCGACGCTATCAACCTGGGGATGAAGTCAGGCATATGGATTGGCGCGTTACTGCTCGGGCAGGCGTGCCACATTTGAAGATATTTCGAGAAGAACGAGAACGCCCGGTATTTGTGGTTGTGGACTTCACAGATACTATGTTGTTTGGGACAAGAGTGGCGTTTAAGTCTGTGGTGGCGGCCAAAGCAGCAAGTTTGTTCGCATGGGTGTCACATCAACGAGGAGATCGCATTGGGGCCGTGGTGTGTTCGAATCAAGGACATGGAGAGCGACGTCCACGTGGAGGAAAGTCAGGTGTCCTTCAGGTGTTAGATTTATTAACCAGACATCACCAACAACGAGAGAAGCAAGTCTCGTCTCCAAGTGAGGAAAGTGGTTCAGCCTTTGTGTCGGCTCTCGCGAGAGTGACTCGTACCGCTCGCCCTGGAAGTTTGATTTTTTTGTTGAGTGACTTTCGAAGTATGGATGCCCAAGCGGTGCGATATCTTACACAGTTGAGCATCCATCAAGATGTCGTCAATGTATTGATCTATGATCAGCTCGAACAAGAGCCGCCGACTCCAGGAGTTTATCGTGTGACCAATGGAATGGAATTTGGCGTCCTCGACTCTCGGCCCTTACAACTGGCGCAAGAATATCGGCGAAAATTTCAGTCTCGATGCGAGGCTGTGGAAACCCTGTCTCAAAAGCATGGCATGGGATATTTCACGTTGGGAACACATGAACCTATAGAGGAAAGGATCTCTCTGGGTCTGAGGAGTATTGGTGCTCGTCGAAAACATATTCCTAACTTCTGAGAGAAGTAGACTTCTACACGATGGACCCTTCAAACGATCCACTGCAGCAATTGCGTGATATCCATGTTCCAGACCCTATTTCATTTTGGCCTCCAGCGCTTGGCTGGTGGGTAGTTATGCTCATTGTGCTTGTCCTGGCTTCTCTTGGTCTGTGGTTTTTGAGATATCGCAAAAAAACGGCACCAAGACGATCCGCGTTGTCAGAACTCACAGTGTTGAAAGCAAAGTTTGACGAGACTCAAGATAGTGCCAACTTGATGGAAAGCTTATCGCAATTACTCCGACGCTATGCGATCGTTTCTTTTGGGCGTCACAATGTGGCTGGGTTAGCTGGCATGTCCTGGCTTCGGTTTTTAGATGAGCAAGGAAAGACGCAACAGTTTTCTAGTGAAATGGGGCAACAGGCTTTTGCAGGCGTTCCCTATGGTTCTAAGAGTTCGGTGAATGCAAGAGAGATGTTGGCTTTAACGGAACAATGGATCAAACAAATCCCCTTGTCCTCTAGGAATCCATTGTCATGATGTCTTGGGTCTGGCCATGGGTCTTGGTGTTGTTTCCCATCCCTTGGCTTGTTCGCCGTTTGACAAAGCCTGTTGAACAGATATCTGGAGGTTCCCTGCGAGTACCATTTTTTCAAGACCTTAAGGCTATTGAGTCAGGTGGTCCAGCAATAAAAGGCGATTCCAAAGTTTTCTATACGTTTTGGATGGCCTTGGCGATTTGGTTGATATTGCTTCTTGCGGCGGCCCGGCCACAGTGGATTGGCGAACCCATCGCATTACCTGTGAGCGGACGGGATTTGATGATGGCCGTAGATATATCTGGGAGCATGGAAATCCCCGACTTTACCCTAAAAGGGGAACAGGCCAATCGATTGATGGTGGTGAAAACGGTCGCTGGTGAATTTATTCATCGTCGGCGTGGTGATCGATTAGGCTTAGTCTTATTTGGCGCTCGAGCCTATGTACAAACCCCATTGACCTTTGATCGCGATACGGTTCACGCAATGCTTGGAGAAGCTGAAATTGGCTTAGCTGGAAAGGAAACGGCTATTGGAGACGCCATCGGTTTAGTTATCAAGCGACTCAAAGAACAACCTCACGATCAGCGAGTGTTGGTTTTACTTACCGATGGGGCCAATACGGCAGGTGATATTAGTCCTATACAAGCAGCAAAATTGGCTGCAGAGCAAGGGATTCGCATTTACACTATTGGAGTGGGGGCTGACCAGATGCAAGTGCCATCTCTCTTTGGTAGTCGAATGGTGAATCCCTCAAAAGATTTGGATGAAGGTACATTGAAAGAAATTGCCTCATTAACAGGTGGTATGTATTTACGGGCGAAAGATTCCAAGCAGCTTGATGATGTCTACCGTCAATTGGATATTTTGGAACCAGCAGCACAAGATACTGAACTTTTTAGACCGACAGAAGAACTTTACCTCTGGCCTCTGGGGTTTGCGCTGGTGCTCTCTGCTCTGTTCGCTCTGAGTCTTATCCGGATGCCCATGTTGAGGAAGGCGAACGCCAAGAACGCCTCACCTCAACCCTTCTCTACATCACCTGTGAGTTCTGTGTGATGGAGACAGATTTTCATTTATTACGGCCTTGGTGGTTGATGGGATTTCTACCTTTGGGTCTCATCATACTTCTTCTCATTCGTCAGCGAGCCGGGTCGAAGAGTTGGGAGTCTGTCTGTGATCCCCATTTATTGCCTCATCTCCTTATCGGAAACGATCGGCTGCAATCTCGAGGGCCCTATGTCCTGCTCGCGCTCGTGTGGTCTCTGTGCATATTAGCCTTAGCTGGCCCTGTATGGTCCAAGTTGCCTCAGCCTGTGTTTCGTGCACAATCAGCATTGGTAGTGGTGTTGGACCTTTCTCTGTCGATGGACGCTGAAGATATTCCGCCTTCGCGTCTTACTCGTGCCAAGCATAAGGTGTTGGATATTTTAAAGCATCGGCAAGAGGGACAAACGGGCTTAGTCGTCTTTTCAGGAGAACCCTATGTCGTCTCACCTCTCACTGAAGATGCCAAGACGATTGCCGCCATGGTGTCTTCACTTGATACCAGTCTGATGCCGGCTCAAGGCAGCCGCCCTGATTTGGCTTTACTGCAAGCTGAAAAATTACTGGAACATAGTGATGTTCCAAGTGGCGACCTCTTGCTCATTACTGATGGCATCGAACAGGGCGAGATTGATGCTGTAGTGAACACCTTGAGACGTCATCATCATCGGGTTTCAGTATTGGGTGTGGGTACCATTGATGGAGCTCCAATCCCTCAGAGTAGTGGGTTTGTGAAGGACCAGGATGGGGCTATCGTGATTCCAAAACTTGATACTCACGCTCTGGAAAAATTAGCCAAGATTGGGCAAGGTCGATATGCCACCGTGACGCTTGATGATCAAGACCTTGAAACAATAGTTCCGTCTGAACGGATGATTGCAGATGAGACAGAAAATCCGACGACGCAACGAACAACTGAACTGTGGAGAGAAGAGGGTCCTTGGATAGTCTTAGCCATCGTGGCGTTGACGGTTCCTGCGTTTCGAGCAGGATGGCTTGGCGTTCTGTTCTTGATGCTCATGTTGACCCCGTCGACGAGCGAAGCCTTTTTCGGAGAAGAATGGTGGTCTCGACCCGATCAACGAGGTGCTCGTGCCTTAGCTCTACAGGATGCCAAGAAAGCCGCCACGTTATTTGAAGATCCTTCATGGAAGGGCGTAGCAAATTACCGTGATGGAAACTTTCAAGAGGCGGTAGAAAACTTTAGTCACGATGACTCAGCTGATAGTCATTTTAACCGAGGCAATGCCTTAGCCCGAACAGGTCAACTCCAAGAAGCCTTGCAAGCCTATCAAACAGCGTTAGACCAGGCACCGAGTCATGAAGATGCTCAACATAATTATGAGTTGATCGAGAAGCTTCTCAAGAAACAAGAGAATCAGCAAAATTCTGATTCGAATGGTGAGTCTTCTGAGGACCAGCAATCTATGGAGTCTGAGCCATCTGGTGAGCCACAATCGAAAGATGGTGGTGATCAGAGAAGTGACGAACCACGTTCAGAGGACGAGCAGACAAGTGCCCAGTCGAGTTCATCGGCACAAGATGCGGAACAACGGGAACATCAACCGTCATCAGGGTCTCCTGATGAACAACAAGAATCGAATGCCGACTTACCTCAGCAAGATATCTCCGAGGGTGATCGCAGTGAGGATACAGCAGAAAATCAGCATGCTCATCGTCTTGCTAACGAACCAGAACAGGAAGAGAGTATTGATAATGGTGATCAGAATCCTATGACGACAGCAGGTCTGTCGAAGGAAGAAAAAACAGAATTGGAATCCCAGCAAGCGTTGAAGCAGTGGCTTCGTCGTATTCCGGATGATCCAGGAGGGCTCCTTCGGCGAAAATTTCTCTTCGAACATCGTCGCCGACAAGAGGCTGGTCAACTTAATTCTTCAGGTGGTCGTACATGGTAACACGCAAGCAGATTTCTCTTCTGGCACTTTTATTATTTTTACTGACAAGTGGGCACAGCGCCTGGAGCCAGACCGTTCGAGCCTATGTCGACCGAAATCCCATTACGGTAGATGAGACCGTCCGCCTGATTGTTGAGCAGCAAGGACAAGCCACCGGGGAAGCTCCTGATTTATCAGCACTCAAACATAACTTTGATATATTGGGGACATCGCAAAGTAGTCAAACAAGCATCATCAATGGACAAAGCTCAAATTCGATTCAATGGGTCAGTATGCTGGCACCGAAGCACGCTGGCAAGGTCACCATTCCTCCCATTCATGTTGGAGGGCAAGCGAGCGAACCGCTAGTGGTGGTGGTTCAGGAGGCAACGCAAGGCGGACAAGGCTCGGTAGCAAAAGATGTGTTTTTAGAGGCTACAGCGGAACCGAATGATCCATATGTGCAAAGTCAAATTGTCTATACATTGCGATTGTATCATGCCGTACCACTTCGTGAGGGGCAGATTGAAGATCCGCAAATCCGTCAAGCTGTGGTAGAACGGGTTGGGGAAGATCGCTCTTTCAGTACCATTCACAATGGACGTCGCTATCAAGTCATTGAGCGCCGTTACCTTATTGTTCCTCAAGCGAGTGGCTCCTTGACAATTCCTTCGGTGTTATTTTCTGGGCAAGTGCCCGATAGTCGAGGGCGCCGATCACTACTTGATGATATGTTCGGTAATCGCTCTGGTGCATTTGGAGGAGCGTTCCAGTCAGCACGTCTCATTCGAGCCAGAAGTTCAGAAATTGCACTCAACGTTCAAGAAATTCCTTCTGCCATGAAAGATGGGGTTTGGTTACCAGCTCAAGAGCTTACATTGACAGAAACCTGGTCAACTGATCCTGGAGAGGTCAAGATAGGTGAGCCTATAACAAGAACGATTACCATTCATGCCAAAGGATTAACTGGAGAACAATTACCAGAACTGACTCTTTCAGAAGATGTCAATTTGAAGATTTACCCTGATCAGCCTACGATTACAACTGCCTTTGATGGATCATGGGCAGTCGGTACACGAGAGCAAAAACTCGCATTGGTTCCAACGCAGCCTGGTACCGTGACCATTCCAGAAATTCGTATTCGATGGTGGAATCTTAACTCCCGAAAATCTGAAGAGGCGGTACTCCCTGCGCAGTCTCTGACTATTCTCGGTCCATCTACTGTTCCCACTGTGCCAGCCGGTTCTCCAGACAAAGGGCCAATGACCTTCAGCGACAGTAAGTCGTCATCATCCACGACCGGGACACATGCTCTTCGTTTAGATAATCCTGAGAAGGGTTCTTCTTGGTGGACTCAATGGACAGGTATGGGCAGTATTTTTGTCGTGATCTGGGTTCTGACTGTCATGGGTTGGTGGTATGACAGAAAAACAATTTTAGCTGGGCAGAAAACCATCGATGCTCAAGATGCCGAAAACACACGCCGTTCCCTCGGTGCAGTGCGAGCATCAGTCAAGAAAGCGTGCCTAGAAAATTCTCCGACTCAGACTCGAGAGGCATTGCTCCAGTGGACTTCAGTAGTTTGGAAAGGAAGTTCTCATCGAAACCTTGGAAGTGTCGCCAAGAAATTTTCCATTCACAATCAAAATCAGAGTACGGCTCATCAAGCGATTGTGAATTTAGATCGAAATCTCTATGCCGCACAGAATGATGAATGGGATGGAAAGACGTTTTGGGACGTTCTGGTACCAGAAATGAAAAGTCTTGAGACCTCAAAATCCGTGATGGATAAAAAAAATGTTGGGACGTTGCCATCACTATATTTGCATGAATAATTTTTGTCACTGGTCATGCATGACATTTAACAAAATTAGGGGTATAAATACGTTCAAGGGTTTTGTGTCGGTTAAAATAACAGAACGGCAATAATCAACAGCGAATACCAGTCTCGAAAGAGGAATAGGCTTATGGGTACGATGGTTGACATCACAGGATTGCGCAAAGAGTTTGGGTCGATTGCGGCCGTCGATGGAGTATCTTTTTCAGTAGGCAAAGGTGAGGTCTTGGGATTTCTTGGGCCCAATGGCGCAGGAAAGTCTACGACTATGAAAATGATTACGGGTTTTCTGACTCCCACTGGTGGGACTGCCAAGATTTGTGGATATGACATATTAGAGCAACCGTTGGAAGCTAAAAAACGGATCGGCTATTTGCCTGAAGGTGCGCCCGCCTACCAAGATATGACGCCGGCTGCCTACCTAAATTTTATTGGAGAAATGCGAGGTTTTGGTGGGGAAGAACTTCAAAGGCGAATAGCTGACACAGTTGAAAAAGTGAATCTTCAAAGTGTCTTAACGCAGTCGATTGAAACGCTGTCAAAAGGGTTTAAGAGACGACTTGGATTAGCGCAGGCCATTTTGCACGATCCAGAAGTGCTGATTCTTGATGAACCGACAGATGGGTTAGACCCCAATCAAAAACATGAAGTGAGGACCTTGATCCGAACGATGGCTCCTGAAAAAGCCATTATCCTCTCGACACATATCCTTGAAGAAGTGCAAGCCGTGTGTACCCGGGCGATGATTATTGCCAAGGGGAAAGTGGTGACCGATGGGACACCCGCTGATCTAGAAGGCCAATCTCCGAACCATAATACCGTCGTGCTCACTATTCGAGGTGGAGATGTATATGCTATTCAAGCTCAATTGGCGAAAGTTGATGGTGTGAACAAAGTTGAAGAATTGGGACAAGATGGAGAATTAGCTCAGTTTCGCGTGTTCCCAGATCCAAGCCGATGGATCATTGCAGATGTGGGGCAATGTGCTCGTGAACAACAGTGGGAAGTGGCCGAACTCCATGTGGAACGAGGCCAGCTGGATGAAGTGTTTCGTTCACTCACCGCTCCGAAGCAGGCACTCTCTTAGCGCGTATCTCGTGGGAAAAATGAATGTTTTGAGGCGTACGTCTCACATACCTTGGTCTTGTTTTTTTTGGCTGCTACGAGATACGAGATACGAGATACGATTCACGAGATACGGACAGAAAAGACTACTGACGGGATAGTGAAGACTCAGGAAATAGAAAGGACCAGAAGGTGGGAAGAATACAAGTCATTCTTAAGAGAGAGTTAGCAGGATATTTTGCGACCCCGATTGCGGGGGTATTCATTGTGATCTTTCTCCTATTGAGCGGAGCTTTTACGTTCTACCTGGGAAATTTTTTTATACGAGGCCAAGCTGATCTCATTCCATTTTTCGACTTTCATCCCTGGCTGTACTTGGTGCTGATTCCGGCGCTGGCTATGCGGCTCTGGGCTGAAGAACGGAAAGAGGGCACGATTGAAATGTTGCTGACGTTACCTGTCACGATGTGGGAAGTCGTTGCAGGGAAATTTCTCGCGGCTTGGGCTTTTACCGGTATTGCTCTTGCGTTGACGTTTCCCATGTGGATTACCGTGAACATGCTGGGGAATCCAGACAATGGAGTCATTGCAGCCAGTTATTTAGGTAGCTTACTCATGGCTGGTGGGTTCTTGTCTATTGGTTCCTGTATGTCCGCATTGACCAAGAATCAAGTCATCGCCTTTATTCTTAGTGTTGTCGTGGGGCTGGCTTTTATCTTGAGTGGTTTTCCTATGATCCTTAACTTGTTTAGCGGATGGACGCCACACTTTATCTTAGATGTCGTGAGCTCATTTAGCTTTTTGACGCATTTTCATTCGATCAGTAAAGGTGTGCTGGACCTTCGAGATATTTTCTTTTTCCTGACATTGATTGCGTTCTGGTTGTTTGCCACAGCCACCATCATAGATATGAAGAAAGCTGAATAACACATCGCAAGGATAGAACCATATGAATAAGACATTGTTGACAGGAACAGGGTTAGTCATTGCGGCCGTATTGTTTGGAGCGGCGAATATGATAAGTAATGCGGCATTGAGCTCTGCTCGCTTTGATCTCACAGAGCATAAACTCTATACCCTTTCTGAAGGAACGAAGAATATTATGCGTGGAATCGAAGAACCCATCACGCTCCGTCTCTATCTGTCAAAGAAACTGGCGACAGGACTTCCTGGCATAAAAAGTTATGCCAACCGTGTAGAAGAGATGCTCGAAGAGTTTGAACAGGTTTCCGGCGGAGGCGTGGCCTTGCAGGTAATTGACCCTGAGCCTTTTTCAGAAGAGGAAGATCGGGCCGTTGCCCATGGGCTTCAAGGCATTCCCTTAGAAGGGGGAACGAAACAATTTTATTTTGGAATGGTGGGCACCAGTTCTACAGATGAGCAAGAAGTCGTGCCCTTCTTCCAGCCTGAGCGTGAAGAATTTCTCGAATATGATCTGGCGAAATTGGTACATTCGCTCGCGAATCCTACAAAACAGGTTGTGGGTTTGATGAGTGGTTTGCCTATGGAAGGAGCTCCACCAAATCCTATGATGCCGCAACCTGGTGCTGGGGCTCCCTGGCTGATCTTGGATCACATCCGACAGTTAGTTGAGGTCAAGACGATTGAGAAAAATGCGAGCGATATACCAGATGATGTCAATGTTCTCATGGTCGTACATCCAAAGAATTTGAGTGAGAAGACCCTCTATGCCATTGATCAATTTGTCCTGAGCGGCGGTCGCGCACTGGTGTTTGTCGATCCGCATTCGGAGGCCGATCGGGGTGTGGCCACCCCCAATAACCCGTTTGGAGGAACAGGGCCAAAAAATTCTGACCTTGGAAAACTCTTTGATGCGTGGGGCTTAGAGTTGGTGAAGGGCAAAGTGGTGGGTGATTTACCACTTGCCAAGAAAGTACAAATTCAACAGCAAGCCCGTCTTCGAGTTGTCGATTATCCAGTGTGGATTGGTCTAGAGCAAGCTCATATGAGCGAAGATGATATCGTGACGGCCCAAATCCCTAATCTGAATCTTGCCTCAGCGGGTATTTTGAAAAAGAAGGATGGGAGCGACACAGAATTAATTCCTCTGCTGCACTCCGATGAGGCGGCCATGGAGATTGATGCATCACGTCTTGCCATGATGCCAGATGTTGCTGGGCTCTTGAATAGCTATAAGCCTGGAGGAGAGAAGCTCACGTTGGCTGCACGTGTTCGCGGAACGGTTAAAACAGCATTCCCAGATGGAAAACCTCAAGCTAAAAGTGATGACTCAGCGTCAGAGAATGCTGAGAAAACATCTGAGGCTTCTCCTAAGGAACATCTTACGGAATCGAAAGAGCCCATTAATGTCATCGTGATTGCAGATACGGATCTCCTTCAAGATCGCTTTTGGGTGCAAGTGCAAAATTTTTTCGGACAACGAGTGGGGATTCCAAATGCGGGCAATGGCAGTTTTGTGACCAATGCCATAGATAATCTTGGTGGTAGTAATGATTTAATTAGTGTACGAAGTCGTTCTGGCTTCTCTCGCCCATTTACTCTAGTCAAAGCGATCCAGCAAGAAGCAGAGCAACAGTTTCGCCAGAAAGAACAAGCGCTCCAAAACAGAATGAAGGCTACAGAGCAAAAAATTCAGAATATGCAAAGTCAAAAACAAGAAGGTAATACGTTAATTTTGAGTCCTGAGCAACAAAAAGAAATTTCTATGTTTCGTCAAGAGCTGGTGCAAGTCAGGAAAGAGCTTCGCGGAGTCCAACATGAGTTGGTGAAGAATATTGATGGATTAGAAGGGTGGGTCAAGTTTCTCAACATTGGATTGGTACCACTTCTCATAGGGGTAGCAGGGGTGTGGATTGGTAGCCGTCGGATACGGCGATGACACACCAAGCAAGATGAGAGACGCTGTACTTAGCCATTATTGAATGAAGGATAGGGTATGAAACCAAAAGCATTGATGATGCTCGCAGGCATCACTCTTGTGGCAATTATTGGAGCGGCCTTCTTAGGGCAAGAACGGCAGAATACGTCCGTTCACGGTAGTGGATTGGTATTTCCGGATCTGATGAACCACATCAATGAAATAGTAGAACTGACGATCGAGACCAAGAAGGGGACCGTCACGCTTGCTCAACAACACGACTCATGGATGATAAAGGAAAAGGGGGGCTATGCGGCCGATCTTGAAAAAATTAAACCCGTATTGATCGGAATGGCCGAACTCCGCATCCGTGAACCCAAAACCCAAAACCCGGACCTGTATGAGAAACTAGGGTTACAGGATAAAGATGTTGAGGGGTCTTCTTCGACGCTGATTACCCTTAAAACTGAAGATGACAAGGCGGTGGCGAGTGTATTGCTAGGAAATCAGCGGCCAGCCAAAGGAACGCCGAATGTGAGTGAAATGTATATTCGGAAACCGGAAGATCCTCAGACATGGCTCGTAACCGGGAAACTTCCTATTGAGAAAGTCCCAGGCGAATGGCTGAACAAAAAGCTCTTAACGATCGCGTCCAAACGTGTGCAGCGCGTACAGGTCACCCATGCTGATGGGGTAGCGTTGACTGTATATAAAGACACGCCTGATGCGCTTGATTTTAAAGTTGGTGATGTGCCTAAGGGTTCAAAAGTGAGTTCGCAATTTAACGTGAACAATGTGGCAACATCGTTAGCGCAATTGCAGATAGAAGATGTGAAAAAACAGGATGAAATAGAGTTTTCATCCAAGTCTGGTGTTCAAGCTATCTTAGAGACATTTGATGGATTACGACTGACTGTCGAA
>JBMYWX010000012.1:0-23252 GCA_049607825.1 Nitrospirales bacterium | reverse complement strand
CAGAATTTCTTCATTCAAACTATTTCAGCTCCTTGAAAACCTATCGAAATAAAATAAATCGTTGCGTTGCACCATAAACTTTCACCACACTTCCCCACCATCTATTTTAACGTTCCGTGCACCAAATTAAAGCCCCAAGAATGCTCACTCCGTTCCTGTCATAGGAAATGACTTTTACGATCATATTACAGGGATGCAATCGTTCATTAAACCATCACCACAAGCGCCTAGCACGGTCACGAAAGAAATGGAAGCGATCAGGACTCTTGGACTATATTAGAGAAATAGGAGGGGAAAAGATGGGGTTGAGCCAGGAAAACTGCCATGAAAATCATTGCTTCTCAGGAAGGATAAAACTGAACAGCTAAATCCCATTGCTGTAATTAAGAGGCCTATACAGATTCTTTTTTCTTTGAAATTTTTTCCATTTTATTTTGCCAGTCATCCCAAGACTTTCCAAATGCTGTGTCTTCTCCAGTAAAAGAAAGTGAGACAAAGTCTTCACATTGAAAAGTCTTCGAGCCAGCTTGCCCCTTAGGAAAGATCTTGACCTCAGTAGGCAAAACTTGAGAATCACGATTATAGAGGAAGCCTTCAATAGACTCACCGGACCGTAGTTCAATAGTAATATCTCCGCGATAATCAAAGGCTAAGTCAATGACTCGCTGTCGCTCTTGAGGGTCAGTTAACTGAAATGCTTGCCCTTCAAGGCTCTTGCCTGGAGATGAAGATAGTGAGTTATCGTCCATTATAGTGTCAGAAAAGTAAGATATGAGTCGTAGTGAAAGAGCTATGTGGTTTTTGAAAACAATGTAGCTCTGACCGTCCCCAAAAAACCAGACCACGAGCTAAATGTATCTTCAACAGCTGAGGCCTCATACCCGCAATGCACCATACAATCGCGACATTTTTCATTTCGGCCCGTTCCGTATTGATCCCATGCCGTCTCTTCCATGAGTTCACGAAATGATGAAACATAGCCATCTTGAATCAAATAACATGGTTTTTGCCAACCAAAAACATTATAGGTGGGATTGCCCCAAGGGGTGCATTCATACTCTCGCTTACCCATCAAAAACTCTAAAAAAAGTGGAGACTGATTAAACTGCCATCCTCGCTTTCGTTTGCTCAATAATTCTGTAAAGAGCGCGTGGGTTCGATCCCGTTTCAAAAAACTATTTTGGTCAGGAGCTTTGTCATAACTATAACCTGGGGAGATCATCATACCCTCAACGCCTAACCCCATCATTTCATCAAAAAAATGACGGACACGAGAAGGATTGGCATCGTTAAATAATGTTGTATTCGTCGTGACACGAAAGCCACGCTGTAAAGCTGCACGAATCGCCCTTACAGCCACTTCATACACTCCATCACGACACACTGCAAGGTCATGCTCGTCCTTCAATCCATCCATATGAATACTAAAAGTAAGGTACTTAGAAGGCGTGTACTCGGATAACTTACGCTCTAAAAGTATGGCATTGGTACACAGATAGACATACTTTTTTCGCTCAACTAACCCTCGAACAATTTCCGGCATTTCCGGATGAATCAGCGGCTCTCCACCAGGGATGCTCACAATTGGAGCACCACAATCATCCGCAGCTGCCCAGCATTGTTCAGGAGTTAAACGTCTATCGAGAACATGATCTGGGTATTGAATCTTCCCACACCCAGCACATTCAAGATTACAACGAAACAGGGGCTCCAACATTAGTACGAGTGGATATCGCTTGGCCCTTTTGACCTTTTGCGTCACCACATACTTCGCAACAGTAAACATCTGAGAGACAGGCACAGCCATAATATTTTTCCTTTATTTTCTAGTCACCAGTGCAATGTAAATATTACAGCAATTGTCACACTATGCAAAAATGGGGTAGAAAAAAGTGGAGGCGCCGAGCGGGTTCGAACCGCTGAATCGCAGTTTTGCAGACTGCTCCCTTAGCCACTTGGGTACGGCGCCGAGGAATCATTATAGAGGCAATGAATCTGCGAAGACAAGAACGGAACAGTCTTATCTGGAGAAAAGACTAGGAACGGACAGGTAAAACAGGAATTTCTTTTGATCTCACCTCTGCGTCTGACTCTAATGAACGAGGGTAAGAGGGTTCGAAGGATTGAAAAGTATCTGTATAGGGCTTTGAATGTATCGGGACATCAAGAGACTCTGCTTCTTTTTCTTTGGCCATCAATTCGACTTCTTCGATTAGGGTCTCGATCAAATCTTCAGTGGGGACTTTGTGGACCAACTTTCCTTTCTTAAACAAAATACCTGCCCCTTGCCCACCGGCAATTCCAATGTCAGCTTCTTTCCCTTCGCCAATTCCATTCACCACACACCCTAGAACAGATACCGTGATAGGAGTCGTAATGTGGGCTAGCCGATGCTCGAGCTCATTGGCCATTTTGACGACATCAATTTCAACGCGTCCACAAGTTGGACAAGCAATGACATTGACACCACGATGGCGAAGCTCCAACGATTTGAGAATTTCAAACCCAACCTTGACCTCTTCAACCGGATCGGCAGCGAGTGAGACACGTAGGGTGTCGCCAATACCTTGCGACAGTAACCAACCCAATCCTATAGAAGATTTCACGGCACCAGTCGTCGCCGTTCCAGCTTCCGTAATCCCGATATGTAAGGGATAATTGGATTGTTGGGCGAATAAATAATACGCATCTATAGCCGCGTGAACATCAGAGGCCTTGAGAGAGACTTTCATATTTGTGAAGCCAACGTCCTCTAGTGCATGAACGGCATTCAAGGCAGACTCAGCGAGGGCTTCAGCTGTTGGATACCCATATTTCTCAAGAAGAGGTTTTTCCAGTGATCCACCATTCACTCCAATCCTGAGTGGAATACCATGATCGTTGACGGCCTTAATAACTTCTTCCGTCTTCCACCACGGGCCAATATTCCCAGGGTTAATTCGCACACAATCAACCACCTCTGCAGCTTTTAGTGCCAGGCGATGATCAAAATGTATATCCGCAATTAAGGGAACCGTCATCTGAGCTTTGATCTCAGGCAAAGCATCAGCTGCCTCCTGATCTGGCACAGCAACACGAATAAGTTCACATCCTGCTTTTTCAAGCTGGTGAATCTGCTCAACGGTTGCCTTCACATCACTTGGGTGGGGAATGGTCATGGACTGGACTGAAATTGGAGCATCTCCACCAATTTTGACGTTCCCTACCTGTATTTGCTTCGTTTTTCTTCGAGTGATAAACACAAACCTACCCTTAACTTAATACTGAATGAAGCGAAACTCGCTCGAGCAGAGCCTTGGCTTGATCATAGATTCCATTTGCGGTCAACCCATACTTCTCTCTCAATAAATCTTGAGGACCTTGCTCGATGTATATGTCTGGAAGTGCTAACACTTTTGTCGGAAGATTCCACAACCCCTGCTCTGATAACGACTCTAGGACTGCAGAGCCAAACCCTCCCATACGACAACCTTCTTCCATCGTCAGTAAACATTTCACTTTTTTGGCTACGGATCCAATTAATTCCTCATCAAGAGGTTTAACAAATCGAGCATTTACAACAGTCGCTGAAATCCCTTCTTCCGCCAGACGCTCAGCAGCCTCTAATGCATGATGGACCATGACACCAACAGCAACGAGTGCGACATCCTCACCCTCGCGAAGTAACTCACCCTGCCCGAGAGGTAGTGGTTCTGGAACAGCATCCATAGGGACCCCTAGGCTAGACCCTCTAGGATATCTCACGGCCACAGGCTTCTCATAATGAATACAACTTTTCACCATATGCTGTAATTCATTTTCATCCTTAGGGGCCATCACCACCATGTTGGGCATATGTCGTAAATACGCAAAATCAAAAGCCCCATGATGCGTAGTCCCATCCTCAGCGACCAACCCACCGCGATCAATACATAAAGTTACCGGTAAGTTTTGGGTGGCGACATCATGAACTACTTGATCATAGGCTCGCTGTAAAAATGTCGAATACATGCAAATCACAGGACGCAACCCCTGAGCCGCGAGTCCAGCGGCAAAGGTCACAGAATGCTGTTCCGCAATTCCAACATCATAAAATCGATCAGGAAATTCCTTCTCGAATATGTTGAGGCTCGTCCCTTCGCACATCGCAGCCGTAATGGCCACGATCCGATTATCTTCCTTAGCCAGACCGACTAACGTATTCACCGCAACGGCACTATAGGAAGGACGCGCGGCCTTTTTGGTAGGCTTCCCTGTTTGGGCATCAAAGGGTGAACAGGCATGAAACCAGACCGGATCTTTCATCGCAGGCTCAAAGCCCAATCCCTTTTTCGTAATCACATGCAAAAGAGTTGGACCTTTTAATTTAAAGACATTTTCAAGCGTTGATAAGAGATGCTCAAAATTGTGACCATCAATCGGCCCAACATACCTGAAGCCCAACTCCTCAAAGAGCAGACCGGGCAGCAAAAACCCTTTGGCTAATTCTTCAGCACGTATAGCCATCTTCTTGACTGGCTCACCAATTTGAGGAATCGTCTCTAAAAACTGTGAGGTCTCTTCGCGTAACCGCGTATAAAACTCGCCAGTGAAAGTTCGATTGAGATAGGCAGATATAGCTCCCACGTTTCTGGAAATGGACATTTGATTATCATTAAGAATCACCACCATGTTCTTTTTGAGGTCTCCGGCATGCTGGAGTCCCTCCAACGTCATTCCTGAGGTGAGCGCACCATCTCCCACGACACATATCGTCCGATGTGGCAATCCCATTTGCTCGTGCGCCTCTGAAAACCCTACGGCTGCCGATACACCAGTGCCCGCATGGCCCGCATTAAAGGTGTCATACTCACTTTCTTCTCGCTTGCAGAACCCACTCATTCCTCCAAATTGCCGAAGTGTGTGGAATTGCTCACGTCTCCCTGTCAAAAGCTTATGCGTGTATGCTTGATTGCTCGTATCCCATACAATTTTATCTTGAGGCGTATCCAGCAAATAATGCAGTGCCACCGTTAGCTCAACTACCCCCAAGTTGGACGCTAAGTGCCCTCCCACATTCGACAGCACGGAGATAATGAGACTGCGAATTTCCTGACAGAGCTCAGGGAATTCTTCAGGCGTGAGTTTCTTCAGATCGGCAGGACTCTCAATCCTTTTTAATATCGACATAGCTGTAACCTTTCGCTGTGGCTTCTGGATTCGTCTTGCGGGTGGGGAAACACACGAAAAACGTAGACATCAGTAGTTTTCTTTATTGACATAATTTTCCCACAGTCATGCTACCATGTCAAGAAATCATAACGGTGGTAAAGGCTCAGGCCCCCTTTTGAATTCGGAATTCTTTTAATATTCTCTCGGCTTCTGGTCGATACTGATGTCGCCAACTCCAACTTGGCTGAGGCCCAGGATGACTTATGATCCTCTCTAACTCTCTAATAGCAGATGAAATATCCTGTCTTTTCAAATGGAACTTAGCAAGATCGAGTCGAGCATGAGCATCATACTCATCGGCGGATACGGCTTTTTGAAGGTACTGCAATGCAGCCTCCTCATCGCCCCCCAAAAACCAGGGCAATTCATCCAGCATCCGCCCAAGCATATGTAACGCTGGAGCATGGTCTTCCTTCAACTCCACAGCCCGCTCAGCATGAGTCTTTAATTCTGCCACAACCAATGCAGATGCCATGACCCCTTTTATTTGAGTCGCACGACCAAGATTAGCCGCATAGTAAAAATGTGCATCGGCAAGATCCTCTTGTAGGACTAAGGCTTGCTTGGCCAAGCGTGCCCCTTTTTCAAACATCTCAACTTGTTTCTCTTCGGAGTCTCGGAACAGTTCTCCTAGCTGCAAATACAATCCAGCAAGCCTCTCAAGAACAGGTGGCTCACGAAAAGAGCCATTCATACTCGCCTCCAGCGAATGAATTTCTTGCTCTATAACCCGAATGTGTTCAGCGAAATGTGCTTGAGCCCAGACAGGACTTCCCAACAAACAAAATCCAGAGCAGAATGTCAGAACTTTCCAAGCAATTCCTTGAAACATCAGACATTTCAAGTGAACAGTGAGAAAGGAAGCAAAAACACAAACGTTAATTCCCATTCTAGAATTTCGCATATCACGTCTATCTCTGATTCCACTGCTTAAAAAGGATAGTCCAATCCAGCAAACACTGCCCCACCTTCTTTACTATATGCCCAGTCAACACGCCCAACGAGGTTAGGACGAACAATCCCACGAAATCCAATACCTGGAGTCAATTCATATTCACTAAATTGTCGAAACTTAAAATTGTTATACGTTCGGCCCATATCAATAAATGGCGCCAGCTCAAATTCCACACTCACATGAAAAAGCTTCAACGCCAAAATATGGATACGCTCTTCAATGTTCAAGGCAAGGAGATGACGATCAACAAAACGATCCTCTCCAAATCCACGTAAGTTACTTTGGCCACCCAAGGAGCTCCTCTCATAAAAAGGGATTCCATCTCCAAAATTCAATTGAGCTTTGCCTCGAACAACGAGTACCAATCTTTTCGATGGCGTAGGAAACAAGGCTCGAAGATCAACCCCATAGCGAAAGTAGACAAAATCATCAGCTTTGCTACGTTGAAAGTTATGGACGGCTTCGACATAGGCTTCAGCACGTGCCCCTGCGGTCGGGGTCGTGAGATTGTCCCGAGTGTCGTACTGAAAGACCAATCGATTGGCTAGCACCGCAGCACGTTCTATCCCTGCGAGACCACCAAACCGATCTCGTGTAAATGGTTCAGTATCCACACCACCTGGCTGGACTTCCACATCCCGATACCGCTGTCCAATCATCAATCTCGTTACATCATTCAGATGAATGCCGAAGTTCCATTGCACACCAACCTCACGACTGGTGTAGTTGGACTCATTGCTTTCCGGAGTCGTCTGTCCAATGCCATAGAATCGCTTCGTTGCATTTTTGAAAAACTCAGCTCCCACATCAAGAAAAAATAAACCCTGAACAAACCCAGGATCTTGATACCGAATCTTGAGCTTTCGCTCAATGCGTTCCGTATAGGAGCCCACAAACTGCATTTGCCGTCCAGCTGTCCAATAATGATAATAATTCATCGTCCCACGGACTCCCAAAAATGAATTATGAATCACCATTGGAGCCATGAGTGAAACAAGGTTACCCTCCTTATCAGACTCGAGAACAGGAACAATGAGACCAAAATCTTGGCCATCATTCTTTGAGGTGGAAATCGCTGGAACAGCAAATATAGACCGCTTAGCGGCCACAAAGGCGGGGGAAATTCCTTCAACAACTAGGAGGAAAACGATGAAGCAAAGCAGAGGCCGACAGCAGTGAGCCATGAAAGTAATCAGGGCTGCGTTGCCTGATCGGCTTTCTCTCGAAGCTTTGTCAACAGGCCATCAAAGGAAGAGTTCTTCAGAATGCGAGAAAATTGACCACGATAATTTTTCATCAAACTCACTCCGTCAATCACGACATCATAGACTCGCCACTCTTCGTTCTTTTTAAGGAGCCGATAATCCAACGGAACCTGAGATTTCGGAGAGATGACTTTAGTTTGAACCTCTGCAAAATCTCCCTTATTACGTTCTTTAAGATATTCAATCTTTTCTCCCGAATAAGAACTCACATTGCTTGCATAGGACCTTGTGAGAAATCGTTGAAAAAGACTCACAAACTCCTCTTGTTGTTGAGGGTTCAGATTTTTCCATTCCCGTGAAAGCGTTCGCTTTCCCATTTCTTCATAATCAAATCGTTGGCCTATTACCTCAACCAACTTGGTCAATCGTTCTTCTTTTTTATCCTCGCTATTCAAATCTTCTTGCTGTAAGACGACAAGCACCTGATCAATCGTTCCCTTAATGGCCTCAGTTGCGGTCTCAGAATCAGCAGCATACCCAACTGAATACGACCCGACAACAAACATAAGCAGAGAGATCAAACTTACACGCACAACATTGATACACTTCATCCGATACTCCATTAAATTCTGATGTATTTTTCCTACATGTTTACTATTAGCAGAACTGCTCACCACCTACCAGTCCCTCCACCTCTCTAATTGTTACACAAAATTACCATAAACTCACGGCTGAATCACTTCTCTTTAATCGACTCCTCATAAGACTTTTTCATTAACCATGTCAGAACAAGGTAATGATAACCACCCCATCAGAGAAATTCCGTCCACCATCATACTATAGGACCACGTGAGCAGATCAACATAATGCCAGATTAGTCGTAAGGGCCGTGGGATCTACCTATCGCACGATCTATTGGCGCACAGGATCAATTTCGTCAAAGAATTTCTGAAAAAAATTAACAAGCTGCACTGAAGCCTCCAGCATTTGCTTGCGAAGACGAGGAATTTGCATTAACGAGGCTGGGCGCTGCAGGACGTGGCAAACGCCTTTGGCCCAACTACGAGGACGAAGAAATAGATTGAAATTAATTGGGAGATCTTCCTCAACTAAGTCTGATATGGTTCTAATAACGATAAATGGAATATCTTTCCGCTGGGCAACGTGACCAAGCACAGCACTTTCCATATCAAGGGCAATCGCTTGAGTACGAGCGGCAATCGCCTTTTTTTCCGAAGCCTCTCCGATGATACGCGGCAATGTCGCAATAGGCCCAGACTGACTCGCCCCGTCAAGAGAAGAAGCGACATGAAAGGCAAACTCTCGAAATGTTTCGTCACACACTATGGTCTGACGATCACATGAATCGATGTGATGCTCTGGCAATATATCCAAAACAACTTCCTGTCCCACCACAATAGTCCCAATGGTACTGGGAACTAAGGCACCCGCAAAACCAGAAGATATAACAAGATTCCAAGAGTCATAGTGGAGAACAGCTTGGGATACTTCCAGCGCATGATGAGGCCCAATGCCTGATTGAAACACAAACACCTGTGCTGATCCACGAGAACCGATGGCACAAGGAACACCTGCAATAGTCGTGACTTGCTCTAGAAGGAACGCTTGCCGAACAGAACGATATTCCCAACGGGTCGCAGTAAAAATGGCAAGCTTAATGAGGGGAACCATGGGACGATGGATTGCTTAGGAGTTAAGCAATCGATTAGATAGTCTTCGGATGCTGCCTCCTGGCCACCTGTGCAGCTTTACGCAGCTCATCAGCCCGTGATTGACCATTCATTTTAACATTTCGATACATGGCCAAGGCCCACAATGGGAAATACTTAAAGTACCCGTGATAACGAAGATAAAAAACACGTGGAAATCCGGTTCCTGTGTGAAAGGGTTCATCCCACACACCATCTGCTCGTTGTTGCCGTAACAAGTAGTTGACTCCTCGTATTACACTGATAGAGTCCGTCACTCCTGCAGCCAGCAATCCCATCAGCGCCCAGGCCGTTTGAGAAGCCGTACTTTCTCCCTGACCTGCAAAAGCAGGGTCAGCATAGGACATACACGACTCGCCCCAACCACCATCTTGATTTTGGACCGTTTCTAGCCAGGTAACCGATCGCTGAATCCAAGGAGACGACATATCAATATCTATTGCTTGGAGTCCAGATAATACGCACCACGTGCCATAGACATAATTGACACCCCATCGCCCATACCAACTCCCATTGTCTTCCTGCTCACGACGGAGGAATTCCAACGCTGGCCCGACAGCAGGATGCGTGTGATCATACCCCAACGTCCCAAGCATTTCGAGACACCGCCCAGTAAGATCGGACGTACTCGGGTCAAGTAACGCATCGTGATCAGCAAAGGGAATTTTATTAAAGATTAGGCGGTTATTATCTTTGTCATACGCACCCCACCCCCCATCTGTTCCTTGCATGGCTAAGGTCCATTCGCACGCTGACCGAATGGCATCATCTCGATCAGATGGAATTTCTGATTCAAGTTTTGATAAAGCAATGACGACAGCCGCTGTATCATCTACGTCAGGATACCAATCGTTTTCTCCTTGAAAATACCAACCACCTGGGCGAGCATGAGGTGCAGACACAATCCAATCCCCGACGCGAGTCGTTTGTCGAGAACGTAACCAAGATGCCGCACGCAATAAAGCGGGATGATCTTTTTTCAATCCATGCTCAACCAACATATCCAAAGTCAAGGCAGTATCCCAGACAGGAGAGATACATGGTTGAAGATGTAGTGTCCCTCGTTGACTTCCCCCATCCTGTGATGGAGCATACACCTCGAGGTCTTCTATTTCCTTGAGGGCTTTCACAACCATAGGGTGGTCTGCGGAGTAACCCAATGCCAGAAGCGCCACAATTGAATTGGCCATAGCGGGATAAATCGCCCCTAAGCCCCCTTCTCCTTGCATGTGCTCTAACATCCAGACCTCAGCCTTTTTCACCGCTTTTTTCCTAAGGGATGGAATAGGATACAGCTCATATAACTTTAAGACCGAATCAAGCCAGACAAAAAAGTTCCGCCAACTAAACCAGCATGTATCCGTTTTAAAAGGAGGTTCATTTGAAAAATTTATTTGATCTGAAGGTTCAACAAAAAGTTCTTCGATACCTTGCTCCCGCGGAATACGACAAAGAGGCCGCTGAGCAAAAATGATTAGAAGGGGAATAATGACAACACGAGACCAATACGACACGGCATAAAGATTAAAATACAACCACTGGGGAGCCAGCATGATTTCCGCAGGCATACTAGGAACGCCACGCCAGGAATACTGGCCAAATAATGCCAGCGTTATTTTGGAAAACACATTTGCCGTAACCACACCACCATTTTTCAATATACGCTCTCGAGCCTTATTCATAAAGGGCTCGTCAAGAGACACACCCGACAACTTCAACGCAAAATAGGCCTTCACTGATGCGCTCTGATCAGCAGGACCACCAGAATAAATCGGCCATCCACCATCCTCCAACTGACTTTCAATTAAATACCGAACGGCCTTTCGTTCTCGTTCTTGATCAACACGACTCAAAAATTTTCTTAGCATCAGGTACTCAGAAGTGAGGGTAGTATCTGCCTCAAGTTCAGCCACCC
Organism: Nitrospirales bacterium; assembly: GCA_049607825.1. Taxonomy (GTDB): domain Bacteria; phylum Nitrospirota; class Nitrospiria; order Nitrospirales; family UBA8639; genus JAGQKC01. Next base: position 12,257 of record JBMYWX010000012.1, on the reverse strand, counting down.
AATACCCGACTTCTCGATTTTGGTTGTTCAAAAACCAAGACTCCCCACGAAGTAAGGCCTCTTCTATGGCTTCAGCATGTCCGGCTAAGGCGGTAGAAGCCCGCCCAGCTGAAGGCAGTTGATTAACCACAGGAGAGTTTCCAGACACGAGCTTAAGCGCAGGAGTAGACCGTTTAGCCGTGCGGGATTTCAAAGATGGAGGCACATTGGCGAGCAGACTATCGGAAAGACGCACCAACAGCTGCTTAAAAATACTCATAAGCTATTGACTCATTACTGTATGAATGAAAAAACACCGCTGAAGTTAATGCGAATGCATTCTGAAGGAATACGCACTGCATGCCAATAAATTCACACGAGGGCTATCGCTTATAGCAATTTCCCTTAGGCACTGTCAAACAATTAACATTTGGGAGAATAGGAGTAAACTAGGGGCAGATTCAATGACGATCGAAATCTCAAAGTGCTTGATTGGTCGAGACCGACCAACCCGCGTTCTTTGGATAGGCTAAGCGAAAACTCAATATTATCAAATAACCACAATACTATTGTTTACAAGGTGATACCCTAGGATAGCAACACAATGCGCTCTCGATGCTGCTGCACATGTCGCGTCCCATTCCGAGTATCAAATACGACAGGAGCTCGATCAACAATCATATTGTAATCAAAGGCTGAGTGTGCGGTTAATATCAAAGCACATGAGCTTTTAGCTAACAATTCGGGAGTTAGTTCTTGAGAGGTATACTGCTGCCCTCCCACTGAAATAGTTGGCGCAAATGGGTCTACGTAAATAAGTGTAGCATTTTCTTTTTGTAATAATTCCATCACTTTCGTGGCGGGAGATTCACGCTCATCACTGATATCTGCCTTATAGGTCACGCCTAACACTAAAACCTGGGCACCCTTAAGGCATTGCCCATGTTGATTCAATACACGCTGGAGTTTGTTCACTACATAATAGGGCATACCCTCATTAATCTCGCCGGCGAGTTCAATAAATCGAGTATGAATATCATATTCTTTCGATTTCCAAGCTAAATAATAAGGATCCAATGGAATACAATGACCGCCAACACCAGGACCTGGATAGAAAGCCATGAACCCAAAGTTTTTTGTTGCCGCCGCATCAATAACCTCATACACATTGATATCCATCCGGTCACACAGAACGGTCAATTCATTCACCAACGCAATATTTACTGAGCGAAAAACATTTTCAAAGACTTTGGCCATTTCTGCCACTCGTGGAGAACTCAATGGGAAAATTTTGACAATAGACTGCTCATAAAACGCCTTAGCGACTTCTTGGCAAGCCTTCGTAACTCCACCCACTAATTTAAAAGTATTATGCGTTTTGAAATCTTCGTTTCCAGGATCTACCCTCTCAGGAGAAAATGCCACAAAAAGATTTTCACCAATGGTCAGACCTTTTTCCACTAATCGAGGGAGAATCTCCTCTTCAGTTGTTCCTGGGTAGGTGGTACTTTCTAATATCACCAACATATCTGGGTGAGCATAGTTGGCAAGATGCTCCGTGACTTTCACAATCGCTGTAATATCTGGTTCCTTATTTTTAGTGAGTGGTGTCGGGACGCAAATAAGGACAACATCACATTCTTTTAGAGTTGAGAAGTCAGTAGTCGCAACAAGCTGTTTTGTTTGAACTACCTCTTGTAGTTCGCTATCGAGCACATCACCAATATAATTTTTCCCCTTATTTACTAATTCAACCTTCTCAGCTACTGCATCAATGCCAATAACAGGAAACCCAGTCTTTGCTTGCAGAACAGCAAGTGGCAGGCCAACATATCCAAGCCCCACCACACCAATTTTTGCTGAATGACTCTTTACTTTCTCCAATAACTTCATCTGTCACTCCTCCTTGAGGATCGTAATCACAAATTCACCACACCACGTCTGCATCAAGAATCGGGAAACTCATCGAGAAGCTTGAGGTCGGAATACGCGGACTGCTACATAGCAATGATTTTTTTACTTAGGAAATGCAGGAAGCCGAATGCACTGAATAAATCAGACTTATGATGAGACATCGTTCGATACATTTTTAAGAATTTTGTCTTCATTTATTGTCCAAATGTCACAAGTACTATCACCGTCAATGTTTCCGATTGCGACAGCCACAAAAGCAGAGGAAGAAGCCTGATCCAGGGTCGAAGCTGTGCAGCCTGGAGGAAGCGTGCCGATGCTCGACTTTCCAATTTCATAATAATATCGTTGAGAAGAACCACTCACGGCAAACCCAATGGCATTAAAATCATCAATATAACCATTGTTTTCGGCAAAGTAGGCAATTTCACCAGTATGAACGGCTACCAAATTATTCTTGGCCTCCGTTTGCTTAGCTTTTGCTTGATAGGTCATAAACTTGGGAATGGCAATCGTTGCAAGAATGCCAATAATGGCCACAACAATCATTAACTCGGTCAAACTAAATCCACGATTATCAGGATATTTCCTATCTACCATGTTTGATGCCTCCCGCCTAGAAAGTCGCATAAATTCTTCTACCACTAAGTACTTGGCGTTTCAACAAATGGAACGACCTCCAACTTCAGTATTGTGCACGAAGCCTAACGTTCTGTCTATTCACATTTAGTCAGAGAATCACTCATCATTTATACGTACGCACCTATAAATCCCCAACATTGATCTTCTCAAAATCTACTCGTCACTTTTCGGTAGAATAGGGTTAAAGCCTAAGCGAACCATCTACGCGTAGACATCTACCCATCAGCAGCATGCAAGAACTCTGTCAATTAAGGTGTAATGGTATGCTCGGAAGTACTATGACTGATTTTGGGCAGTTCTGGTGGGAGTGTCTTCGTGAGACCTGGATCACCAAATCCCTGGGCTCGAAACCGCTTGATGAGATTTTCATTAGAAGCATCAAGCTCAATGGCTCGCGCCCAAGCTTTTTGGGCTTTCTCCCGCTCTTTCCGTTGCAGATGAATCTCACCAAGATGCTCAAAAATAACAGGGTCATCAGAGACTAAAGACAACGCACGGTCGATGGCCACCAATGCCTCTGCACTTCGACCAACCTTAAAGAGTGCCCAACCCAGACTATCAACGTAATAACCGTTGTTCGGTTTGAGTTCGACTGCACGCTGAGTCAACTCTAGCGCCTTTTCAACCTCCACCCCTCGATCCGCGTAACTATAGCCAAGATAATTCAAAGCATCAGCATGCTCTGGCTCTAAGTTCAAAGTACGTTCCATCTCTCGAACGACATCCTCAAATCGCCCTAATTTGTCGTAAGTAGTCCCAAGATTAAAGTGAAGGTCAGCATTTGTTGGGTCTTGCTGGATTCCCTCTTCAAATTGGGTGATGGCGACAGAGTATTCTTCTTGCTGTAAGTAGGTCAGACCCAATAATAAGTGGGGCTCCGACCGTTTTGGCTGAATAGTTTTTGCATGGGATAAATGTGAAAGCGCCTCTTCATACTGTTTTTGTCGATAGGACAAAAACCCAAGATGCAATAGCGTATCATAGTAATTTGGATTAATCTTTAGATTTGCCTCATACGTCTGCTTTGCTTGTTTATAGTCTTTCATTTCTTCATACATCAGGCCAAGATAATCTCGAACGCGCAATTCATTTGGTTGTGTACCCAAGATATTCGTCAGTTCATCAATAGCTTGTTGGTAATTGCCCATTTCCCCGTAAATAAGTGCCACGCGAACCTGGGCGTTCAAATCATTGGGATAATAGTCGAGAATCAGAGATAACTGTTCTAAGGCCTGTGCATGACTCTGGCTCTGAAGATAGAGTCGAACAAGTTGTAATCGAATATCTTTGTCATGTGGATTTCCGGCCTGAAGGTAACGCTCATACACATGTATGGCCTTCGCTGAATTCTTATGCGCTTCATGCAAACTCCCTAAACTCAGATAGGCACGACGAAAGCTTTTCCGCAGTGCTATGGCTTGTTCATAGTATGATTCTGCCTCCTCAACACGCCCTTCTTCGTTCATCGTCATACCAAGATAATATTGGATCTCAGGTGACTGAGGCACTTGAACAACAGCAGCCTCTAATACTGCCTTTGCCTCTGCTGGCCGCTTGAGACTCAAGAGAAGCATCCCTTTAGATATGTATCCTTTATCATGAGTTGGCTCTTTCTCTATGACGCGATCGAGAAAAAGAAGAGCCTTGTCTGAATGGCCTGTTCCAGCATAAATTTTAGCAAGCTCCAGGAGACCAGACACATCATCAACAGAGGACAGAGGAATCGTGTCGGCCATTTCAACAGCCGTAGCCATTTCCCCATTTGAAAAGTAGAGTTTTGCCATACGCGTCTTTAAAAAGATTGAGTCGGGATCGACTCGCAATCCTTTACGATATTCCTCAATAGCCTGAATGGGTTGATTTGCCAACTCAGTCAAGTAACCACGAAGGAAGTGATAGTACGCTTCAGGCCTGGTGGGAGCGGAAACAGGAGATGGAGAATCGATGGACGCGAGCTTTCCTTTTGGGGCGGTACCACAAGACAGTATCAAAAGAGGTGTCGCCAAGAGAATCAATGAAAGGCGAGCACGACAAGACGAATGTCGCTTTTCTAGGTTATGACAAAGAAAATTCATAGGGTACATTTTTTGAACTCATGATAATTCTATCATAAGTCGGCACAAAGTGTGGGTTCCCTAATAAAAAAACCTTTTCGCGCAATAGCCTAGCTCACCTCTCGATGCTCTTCTAGGTTTTTAAATGCCGCATACCGATCATGAAACTGCAAACGAGGCTCTCCGATTGGTCCATTTCGATGTTTCCGGACGAGTATCTGAGCAATACCTTTCTCTTCGGTATCAGAATCATACACTTCTTCACGATAGATAAACATGACAACATCTGCATCCTGTTCAATTGCACCAGATTCTCGAAGGTCGGCCAAGACTGGAATTGGGGGCTTGCGATTTTCAACGGCTCGACTCAACTGCGACAACGCAATAATAGGAATATCAAGTTCCTTGGCCAAGGCTTTCAAGGAACGAGATATATCAGAAATTTCCTGTTGCCGTGACTCCGAATCACGCCGCCCCTCCATCAGCTGAAGATAATCAATAATTAATAAGTCAAGCCCATGCTCAGCTTTCAACCGTCTCGCTTTTCCCCTCATCTGCTGGACTGAGAGATTACCAGAATCATCAATGAAAATATTGGCTTCCTCTAATCGAGTCGCCGCATTGGTCAACGCCTGCCAATCTCGGCTTGTCAGTTGTCCAGTTCGCAATGCATGAGAGTCTAATAGCGCTTGCGAACTCAGCATGCGTAACACTAATTGTGACTTTGACATTTCCAAGCTAAAAATTCCGACCTTGGCATTGCCTTCAATAGAAGCATATTCAGCAATTCCTAAGGCGAGACTGGTCTTTCCCATACTGGGCCGCCCAGCAATGATAATGAGGTCAGAAGGTTGCAAACCTGCTAAGAGATGGTCAAGCGCGATATACCCAGTTGCCACTCCTGTAATCCGCTCCTTTCGTTGAAATAGCCGATCAACAATTTCAACACTTTCTTTGATCACATCTCTGACAGGGACAAAGGCTCGCCCCAACTTTCCTTGCGCTAACCGAAACACTTCACGCTCTGCGAAATCTAACAGTTCGTCAGTTGGGCTTGTTCCTTCATACCCGCGCGTTGCGACATCAGTTGCCGTTCGTATGAGCCCACGAAGCATGGCCTTATCATGAACAATTTTACAGTGATACCGCATGTTGGCCGCACTAGCGACAACATGAACTAACTCAGCGACATACGCGGCCCCACCTATATCCTCAAGCTCACCAATGCTCTTTAAATGTTCCGTAAGAGTAATTTGATCAACTGGCTCATTGTTCTCGGAAAGAGTAAGCATGGCCTCATAAATCTTGCGATGCGCGGAACGATAAAAGTCCTCACTCTCAATCACTTCAATGGCCTTATTGAGAGCCGTATTATCAAGTAACACAGCGCCAAGTACTGACTGCTCAGCTTCTAAATTCTGAGGAGGCAAACGAAGGTCAGTCATTTCAGACACAGCCATCAGGTCGCCCCTTTTAAAAAATGTGCTAATTCGTGACATTTCACTTTTGACACGTGGGAATGCTTCGATTGAGAGGAATGATGAAGCACCGTGACTACTGGCAAGGAACCCCGTGATGCTTCAACAATAATCGCTGTCGAGATTTTCATATTCTTCGTTCGGACACGGGCATGCTTGGCTAAATCGATCTTCCCCACACCCTCCGTCTCCTGAATGATCTGAAACCCCTCACCTCGTAATTGTTGCGCCAACTTAAAGGCACGCCCATATTGTTTCTGAGAAGCCAAAAGTAGAATGGGCACGCTTTGATCTCCAGCATGATACCCCGCAGACTCTAAACTAGCGAACACCCGATCCATATCAAGCGCAAAACCAGTAGAGGGTAAATCTCGTCCGAAACGACCTAATAAATGATTATAGCGACCTCCCCCTCCAAGCTCGTAGCCAAGTGAGGAAGTAAATACATCAAAGACCACGCCATCATAATAATCAAACCCTCGAAATTCTCCAAGGTCGACCAACAGATGGTCTTGTAATCCTGATGAATCCAATAACTTATACACAGTCGCTAACCGATGAAGAGGGCCTCTCAATGTGGCATCTTTACCTGCTACGGAGCGTCCCCATTCAAGGACATCATCTTGGCCACACCGCCCGACTGCTTCAAGAAGCACCTGTATTTTTTTCCGAGTCACTCGCTCCTTTAACAAGAGACTTTCAAGGAGTGGAAGATCCTTACGCGCTGCAGCAATTTCCGCTTTACGTTGACCATCACTTGATAATCCTGACCGACTTAACAACGCGTGATAAAATCCGACATGGCCCACTGACACTTTAAAATCTGGAAGACCTACCGCTTTCAGCAGTTCTATGAGTGATGTCAATACTTCAGCATCTGCATAGGCATCATCCTTCCCAATGAGCTCAACGCCAACCTGAAACACCTCACGTTCCCGCCCTGCATGTTCGGCTTCATACCGAAACACCGTTGTCCGATATGACAATCGCAAGGGAAGGCCTGCCCCTCCCATCCCCATCGCCACTATTCGAGCTATCTGCGCGGTAATGTCCGGACGAAGGACAAGAATCCGACCCGTAGTCCAATCGGCGAACTTATAGCATTTTTCTAAAACTTCAGGAGCTAATCCAACAGAGAGGACATCAAGATATTCAAATGTGGGGAGAAGAATCTCACGATACCCCCAACGTGAGAGAAGCGAGAGGAGTTGGCTTTCGAGGGTTCTTACTCGACGCGCCGTGTCTGGCCCAAACGTGGCCGTTCCTATAGGAATGAGGGAGCGCGCCGGTTTCATAGCTGGTAAGAGTAAACGACTGACTCGTTGGTAATGCTAGAGCCTCGGATTGGAATAACAGGCTCGTTTAGTGGCTTTTCGAAAGGTCAACGAGTCTGACAGACAGGATCCCGTCTTCCTGCTTCACGGCTTCGAGCACCTCAGCCGGAGGAGGTGCATCAAGCCCAAGTATGAGTAGGGCCTGCCCGCCCTGTTCTGCGCGTGAACATTGCATTTGTGCAATATTGACAGAATGCTCACCAAGAATTCGCCCAACCGTCCCAATGACCCCAGGACGATCGACATTATCAATCAAAATCATTTGCCCCTCTGATGCCACCTCAACTTGGTACTGATTGATTTCGACAATACGCGGATCCTGACGATGAAACAAAGTGCCCGCCACGACATAGCTCTGCTGAGCAGTTTCAACTTTTATGCGAATCAGACTAGTAAAGTCTCCAGCATCACTGCTTTTTACTTCCTTTACTTCAATCCCACGATCTTTGGCAACGACTGGAGCATTCACAAAATTAATGACATCTTCAAGTATAGGAGCTAATAAACCTCTGAGTACTGCGATAGTCAACGGTGCCACTGAGAGTCCTGCTACTTCGCCAAAATATTCAACGGTAACCGCTTTCACACCACCCTCAAGCAACTGTGCTTGGAAGAGTCCCATACGCTCAGCCAACGTTAAGTACGGTTGGAGCTGCGGAAGAACTTCTGGTGAAACGGATGGGACATTGACGGCCCCGCGAGCAAGACCTCGTTTAAAATAATCAACAAATTGCTCTGCAATTCCGATCGCAACATTTTCTTGAGCCTCTTCAGTTGATGCCCCGATATGTGGCGTACAGACAAAATTATCAAGGGACAATAGAGGGTGATCCGCTTGTATTGGTTCTTCTTCAAATACATCAAATGCTGCAGAAAATACTTTTCCAGACTTCAACGCCTCGTATAAATCCTGTTCGTTGATAATTCCGCCTCTGGCGCAATTCACGATCATCACACCATCCTTCATGGTATTCATGGTAGCGGTGTTAATGATACCTCGCGTTTCATTCGTCAATGGCGTATGAACAGAAATCACATCAGCTCGTTCAAAGAGTTCCGCCAATTCCACAACTTCAATACCCATCTGCTTAGCGCGATCCTTCGCCAAATACGGATCATAGCCAATCACATTCATGAAATGACCCTGAGCTAATTTCGTGACATGAGAGCCAATCTGACCAAGCCCAACCAGGCCCATGGTTTTATTATTAAGTTCTACGCCCATGAATTTACTTTTTTCCCACTTGCCGGCTTTCATTGAAGCCGTAGCTTGAGGGATTTTACGACTCATCGCCACGACCATCGCCATGGTGTGCTCAGCTGTCGTAATCGTATTCCCACCTGGGGTGTTCATCACAACAATACCACGACGTGTCGCAGCATCAGTGTCAACATTATCTAAGCCCGTTCCTGCACGACCTATGATCCGAAGACGACCACCCGCCTCAATAACCTCTTTGGTAACTTTCGTTGCAGACCGAACAATCAGACCTTCATAGTCTTTAATTTCATTCAGTAATTCCTCTTTGGAAAGCTTGGTCTTGAATCCCACTGAAAATCCAGCATGTTCCAAAACCTCTACGCCTCGAGTTGAGAGCTTATCGCTTACTAAAATATTCATAGCTATACGTGTACAACCTCCTACAATTCATCAACAAGAAACAGGGTAATTCACTTAGGCTTTACGTTGTTCAAAGTCAGCCATATAGCTAATCAATGCATCAACCCCTGCCTCTGGCATCGCATTATAAATACTGGCTCGCATACCACCGACCGATCGATGACCTTTCAGCGTGGTCAATCCTGCGTCTGCGGCACCTGCAAGAAATTCTTTATCTAAATCAGCATTGGCCAAAACAAAGGGAACATTCATCCAAGATCGTGCTGATTTCTCAACCGGATTGCTATAAAAGCTTGAACCATCAATAGCGGCATACAATTTACTAGCTTTACGTTCGTTCATTTCCCCCATGGCGGACACTCCACCCTGTGCTTTCAACCACTTAAAGACCAACCCAGCAATATACACCGAATAGGTGGGAGGGGTATTCAGCATCGAATCCGCTTCGGCTTGCTGCACATAATCATACACACTCGGAGTGATAGGCAATGCCTGCCCAAGCAGATCATCGCGTACAATCACTAAGGTCACGCCGGAAGGTCCAATATTTTTTTGGGCACCAGCATAAATGATCCCAAATCGGCTGACGTCAATAGGACGCGACAAGATGGTTGAAGAGAAGTCTGCCACCAACGGCACAGATCCCGTATCAGGCACCCAATGGAACTCAACCCCACCTATCGTTTCGTTTGGCGTGTAGTGAACATATGCTGCTCCTGAATCTAAAGACCAACTAGCAAATGCAGGGATGCTTGAAAAATTATCGCTCTGAGAAGAAGCGGCTATATTCACCGTGCAATACTTCTTGGCATCACTAATGGCTTTTTTCCCCCAAGCACCGGTCCATATATAATCAGCTTTCGTCTTAGTTCCCAAGATGTTCATAGGGATCGTGGCAAACTGAGTGCTCGCGCCCCCTTGTAAAAAGAGCACTTTATAATTAGCAGGTACTCCCAAAAGATCTCGAACATCTTGCTCTGCCTCTGAAGCGACAGAGACAAACTCTTTGCCTCGATGACTCATTTCCATAATAGAGGCTCCGGCACCATGCCAATTCGGCAACTCATCCTGAGCCTGCTTCAGGACGGCTTCTGGCAACATTGCGGGACCTGCACTGAAGTTATAAATTCGTGACATTCAATTCTTCTCCTAGAAAAAACGGGGTCCTTAGACCGCACTGTCTCGCGAATATTTCACCCTTCGAAACACTCGCCTTCAGTAAAATACGTGTTTTCTTGAAGGCAACGGTGGCCAACACTCACTGCTACGGAGACACAATACAACCGTAGGCTTTTAGCCCCTACTTTTGGCGATTGGCCGAAAAAAAGGCTACGCTAGCATAGGGTCTCAGACCAGTCAAGGATCGCACTTGAAGAACTTGTCTTGCAAGGGACCAATGATCTAACATGCCAATGTTTCCAAGGATAACTAAGATATTTACGAGTGAGGCACGTGATGACTGGGCTACGTTTTGAGCATAAAGGAGAGGACTGTTATTATAAGCTCATTCTGCATGTTGGGGATTGCTACGTACCGGTGAGCGATGACATCGTCGATGAGCTCAAACAGTGCTCTTCATCGGCAGCAGACCGATTTCTGTCTGTATTATTAGATAAGGTCGGTTATTCTTCGTATTTGAAGGAACAGATGCAATCGGAACTCGCCAAGGGGGGGGACACCAGCGCACAACTTAGCGCCCTTCAACGGTCACTGCAGATAGAATAAGCCTGGCGCATACACGACCTTCTTTATGAACAGTAGGCAAAGCCGTCAATACTCAAGCCTGAAATCCTCCAACCTTATCAATAAAGTTTAATATTCGTGATCTTCGGTCAGGGTCTTTTTCTAAATCAAGAGCACGATAATAATGATCGGCCGCCAATGATCCCATCCCTTTTAAATCATAAACTTGCCCCACACCAAATGTTGCATGTGCATCCTCAGGATCAGCAGCTAATGCCTTGCTGAAGTAGTCCAATGCCGTATCAACTTGCCCTTTCTCAATATAAAACCAGCCAATAGCCGTTGCCGCTGGAGAGAAATTTGGCTCAAGCCGAAGGGCTTCTTCATACTCGCGATGCGCTAAGTCTTTGCGACCTTTAGTCTCATAAATTCCGCCAAGCGCAAAATGGACTTCAGGGTCACTCGGAACCAGCGCTAGAGCTTTCTTATACTCCACCACCGCAGGCTCAATCTTTCCTTGCTCAGCCAGCGCGCACCCTAAGTTGGTATGAGCTACGGCATCGTCTGGATGCAACTTCAAAATCTCTCGATACTGAGGAATCGCCATTTCCAATCGCCCCTGCTCTTGATAAAGTACCCCCAAATTCAATCGTGCTGACACATACGTAGGATCAAGCTTGACAGCTTCACGGTAGGCTTTCATGGCTTGATCCATCCGTTGCATCCGCTGATGAATTTGGGCAAGAAAAAAATGCGGATACGGTGACGTGGGATCCAACTGAATCGCGGTCCCATAGGAAGCCACCGAGTCTTCAGACTTTCCCGATTGCGCAAGGAACAATCCCTTCACCAAATGGGCGGAGCTATTCCCAGGAGTTGCACTCAGCATGTCTTCGACCCACTCACTCACAGACTCAATGTCTTCAGACTGCTCTAATGCCTGAGGGTACGCCTGCCAGGCTTTGGCAAATTCCCCTCGAATAAGACAACTCACATTGATTGCAAAAAAGGCTTGAGGCCCTGACTCTTGGCCTTCTGACCATTCAGTCGCCTCGCTTAAAACCTTCTCCCACTCACCACTGAGAATAGCCTCAGCTATGACTTCTTTATGCGTCATAAAAACACATCTTTCTTATTCTTATCATCTCCAGCGTCTTCATTCATTCGTTAATGAGCCTTTTGATTGTTGCTCTATCGCCTCACCCCTGACGTTTCACGTTTTACGCTTCTACCGGGTCAATGAATCTTCGATATCTGGCGGTGTCGCCTGAATCAGCGTCCCAAGATAGGGATAGCGCTCCACCATCTTCTCTTTCATTAACCAGGCAATCGTTCGGTAGGACCAATGTCCTTTCACCCCAGAACGAAGTTGTGACATGTATTCAGCTTCAGCATAGTCCATCTTAAATAGACAACGGACCTTGAAGCCAAAGGGAATCGCATACAACGCTCCCTCCTGACTTGTATTTCTTAGTGTATCGATATCCTGCCGCACCGCGTCCATGGCCTGCCCATATATTTTGTCGAGACCCGCCTCTTTGAGTATCGGAGGTAC
>JBMYWX010000011.1:0-24311 GCA_049607825.1 Nitrospirales bacterium | reverse complement strand
TTTCGACGATAATAAAGAGCGATCGATTGTATGCATCGACCGGAAGCCCGAGCTCGTTGGAAGCCCAAGTTTGCCATTGCTGCAGATACCCTTTGGGGTCATATAAACCATCGATATGATCGATGCGGAGTCCCATCACTGCGCCGGTTTGCAGTAACTTAAATACACATTGATGAAACTCCGTAAACACATCAGCTTGTTCCATACGAATAGCTGCAAGCTGATTGATGTCAAAAAAACGTCGATAATTGATCTCTTCTACCGCCACTCGCCAATAGGCTAAGCGATAGGCTTGTTCGCTCACAAGGCTATCAAGTAAGTCAAAGCTTTGATGTGCGCCTTTGACGCCATTCAATCTGTGAACTGTTTCTATGATAAATTCTGCGATATTCGAATGCTCCTGGCATAAGGTAGCCAATCGTCGTTGAATGACATCTTTTTCTCGATACCGCTCGGCAATTTGTTCAGGGTCTTCTTCGTTTCTGGAAGGTAAGTGAGACAGTGCTGTTAGAATACTTTGATACTCTTGCAAATGAGGGTCTTCTGGATTCAGTTTCTGCGTGAGTTCTTCCTGTTGACAAGTGAGAATCATGGGCCAGGTTGAAGGGTCAATCGGGAGCCGATGGTCATAGTATTGAAGGAAAAATTGCCCATCACCAAACGAAAGGACAATTTCCTGATTTTCCAATGCAATACCATATTGCTCACCTAAAATAGGGAGTAGCACTTTGTTCTTGAGTTCAGGTTTGACAGGGTTCCAATCGATATCAAAGATTTTCGCATGCTTGGAGCTTGGTCCATTTTCTAGCACATCTTGCCACCAGGGGTTGGCTGATCGATCAATACCCATGTGATTCGGAACGACATCGATGATTTGACCCATGCCATGCTCTGTTAGGGCTTGTACGAACTGCTGGTATTCATGCTCTTCGCCAAGCTCAGGATTGAGTGTCGTGGGATCGATGACATCATAGCCATGGGTGCTTCCTGGAAGCGCTTTGAGATAAGGCGAGGCATAACAGTCGGTGATGCCGAGATTATGCAGATAAGGAATGAGTTCTGTGGCATCCTTGAAGGTAAAGGCTTGATTGAACTGGAGTCGGTAGGTAGAGACCGGAATGCGTCGATCGAGTATCGGCATAGAGTCTGGCAATTAAGGACTATTGATAGGGTCGACAGCACGACCGCCGTATGATCGACCTCGAGGTAGTACGATCAAGCCGGATTTTCCCACAGGGCTGATTGACGAGTCTTTGGATTTATCAAAGCCGAGTTCAGTCCCAGGAGGAATGACATTGAAGCGATCAGCAATCACTCGGCGTAATCGACATTTGGGACCAATGATCGTGCCATCAAGAATCACACATTCTTCGATGTGGGTGCCTGCGCCAATTCGGACATTTCGTCCTATGAGTGAGCGTTTAATGGTCGCATCCACCACGAGACTGCCTTGTCCTACCATGGCATCATCGAGATGGGTTCGCACTAGGCTTGCCACTGGTTCAAGTGACGCATCGGTTTGAATTGGCCAGTTAACGTTTCGAAGGTCAAAAATTGGGGTTTCCCCAAGTACATCCATATTGGCTTGCCAATAGGCATCAATGGTTCCAACGTCTCGCCAGTATCCCCATTCTTCATAGGGGTGGATACCTGGAACCACATTGGTCAGGAAGTCATACGCAAGGACGCGATGTGTTTTGCTGAGCGACGGGATAATATCTTTGCCGAAGTCATGTGTACCTGGTTGACTCGCATCATGTTCGAGCGCTTGGATGAGGGTATCGGCATTGAAGATATAATTCCCCATGGAGCTATAGGCCATCTCTGGGTTGCTCGGCATGGCTTTCGGAGTTTTAGGCTTTTCCTCAAACCCAATAATCCGTTGTTCTTTATCAACTTCAATGATTCCAAATCCTTTTGCTGCTTGTAACGGCACTGGAAGGGCGGCGACTGTCACGTCCGCTTGATTGTCCAAGTGAAACTGGATCATTTGCCGAATATCCATACGATAAATATGATCAGCTCCAAACACTGCCACGAGTCCTGGCGCAAAATCTCGAATTAAGTTAATGTTTTGATAGATCGCATCAGCTGTGCCTTCATACCATTTCCCTCGACCTTTCATTTGTGGAGGGACGACTGTAATAAATGATTGCCGATGCGGTCCACCGGTACGCCACGCTCGCCGTAGATGCTCAATCAAGGATTGAGATCGGTATTGAACCAAGACATACATGGCCAGGACGCCAGAATTGAGGAAGTTACTTAAGACAAAGTCTGTGATACGATATGTCCCAGCGAAGGGAACGGCTGGTTTACTACGTTGTTCAGTGAGAGGCATCAGACGTTCGCCTTTTCCTCCAGCCATGATCATAGCCAATACCCGTTGAGAAACGCGTTCACGTGGTGGATTTCGTAACTTTTGACTGCGGTCTTTGTTCATAAGGATTTTGTGGTTACTCGTGACTGTTTTGAAGCTGGGAACGCTTGTTTCAGAGCCTCAAGTTCCTTGGTTTGTTGAGCAATGATTCGACTTTTCTTCATCTGTCCAGGAAGCGACGCCAACAGACTAATAATCACACCTAAAACTAGCGTGGTCAAGAGAACAATGACCAAAGATCCTTGAAACGTCCATGCAAAAAAGTGAATGGTGATCTCGCTTGCGTTTTGTAATGAAAAAGCAACAGCTAAAAAAACGATGAGTAAAGATGCAATGAGGGCAAATGACATGTCACGATTAATAGTGGCACAGGCGAATGAAAAGTTGTTTCTAGATATACTATAACTATTACCATGTCCGCACACCTTGATCAACAACGAGAGCAAGTCATGCATCAAAGCGAAAGCGATCCATTTGCTTACCTAGGACCTCAACGCCAAAACCCGGAGGACCAGATCTGTACCATCATTCGTGCGTTTCTTCCAGACGTTGAGAGTGTTCATGTTGTATTAAACAACAATAAGGGTAAGCCTCTTCCCATGAAGGCCCTCACTCCTGGTGGTTTGTTTGAACTAGATTGTGCTGTTGACGTCAACGCTGTTGGCTACTGGCTTCAAGTGGTAGATCAAGATGGAACTGTTACCGAGAGACGTGACCCCTATGCATTTGGTCCGGTCTTGTCTGACTATGATCTTCATTTGTTCTGTGAAGGAAAGTTGTATCAAGCCTATAATAAACTTGGGGCGCAAGTGTGTGAGCATGAAGGCGTGAGGGGAGTGAGCTTTGCCGTGTGGGCACCGAATGCCAAGCGTGTGAGTATCGTTGGAGATTTCAATGCGTGGGACGGAAGGATCTATCCCATGCAGTCACGAGGAGAATCGGGAATTTGGGAACTATTTATTCCTGATTTACCAGAAGGAGAGGTCTACAAGTATGAGATTCTTTCTCAAGGTGGACAGACTCCGTTTTTAAAAGCTGATCCCTATGCGACGGCTGCGGAACTTCGACCAAAGACCGCGTCTGTCGTGCAAACCACATCTCGTTTTGAATGGCAAGACAAAGAGTGGATGGCCAAGAGAGGGGAGCGAGATCCGTTGGCTACTGCCTGTTCCATCTATGAAGTACATCTCGCCTCATGGCGGCGTATACCTGAGGAAGAATCGCGTTGGATGACCTACGGCGAGTTAGCCGAATCCCTTATTCCATACGTGAAAGAAATGGGCTTTACCCATATCGAGCTCATGCCAGTTACAGAACATCCATTTGATGGATCATGGGGCTATCAGTCGACTGGCTATTTCGCGCCCACTAGTCGATTTGGGTCGCCCGAAGAGTTCATGGCATTTGTTGATGCCTGTCATCAGGCTAACATTGGTGTGCTGATGGATTGGGCTCCAGCGCATTTTCCTGATGACCCGCATGGCTTAGCGTGGTTTGATGGCACGCATCTCTATGACCATGAAGATCCTCGACTTGGGTATCATCCTGAATGGAAAAGCCGCATTTTTAATTACGGCCGGACTGAAGTCAAAAACTTTCTCATCAATAGCGCGCTGATGTGGTTTGATCGGTACCACATCGATGGATTGCGTGTGGATGCAGTCGCGTCGATGCTCTATTTGGATTATGCAAGAAAAGAAGGGGAGTGGGTGCCAAATCAATTCGGCGGGAATGAGAACCTTGCTGCAGTCGAATTTTTAAAAGAGTTGAACATCATGGTTCACCAAGAACATGCTGGCATTATCATGATTGCTGAGGAGTCTACGGCATGGTCAGGAGTGTCTCGTCCCACCTATGTGGGTGGTCTTGGATTTACATTTAAGTGGAATATGGGGTGGATGCACGATACTCTTGAGTATTTTAGTCTAGATCCGATTCATCGCAAATTCCATCAAAACAAAGTGACATTTGGATTGATGTATGCCTTTACAGAAAACTTTGTGCTTGTTCTCTCACATGATGAAGTAGTCCATGGGAAAAAAGCACTCCTCGATAAAATGCCAGGCGATGATTGGCAACGCATGGCCAATCTTCGTGCACTTTATGGGCATATGTACGGGCATCCTGGAAAAAAAATGCTGTTCATGGGAGGGGAAATTGGCCAATGGTGGGAATGGAATCACGATGAAAGTCTACAATGGCATTTATTAGACCATGCGCCTCATCAAGGGTTGAAGCGGTATGTGGCAGACCTCAATCACCTGTATCAATCAGAGCCAGCGCTCTATGAAGTCGATTTTGATTGGCAGGGATTCCAGTGGATCGATTTGCACGATAGTGATAACTCAACGCTGACTTACATTCGATATGCTCGAGATCACAGCAACTTTGTCGTTTGTGCATGTAACTTTACACCTGTGCCGCGTGAATCTTATCGCATGGGAGTTCCATCAGAAGGCGTCTATCAAGAGCTTATCAATAGCGATGCCGAAATCTATGGCGGGAGTAACATCGGAAATGCTGGAGCTGTCCAAGCTGAGCAGATGCCTTATCATAATCAACCCTTCTCTGTCCTCGTGACTCTTCCTCCACTCGCAGTCGTCTTCTTTAAGCCTATGCCAGTTTGATTTATTCTCCTCGTTCTATTGCTGCGGTAATAGCTTCGTGAAAATACCTGACATCGCTTTCTCTTTTCTTTACCCATTTTCTTCAGTTCAGGGGTGGGGAATCCTATGTGATATGTCATATTCACCATGGGCGGTTACTCTTTATCAAGGTCCATATAAGGCTCGTAAGACAGTACTGAATGTGAGTGCCACCTGAGTTTAAGATCTAATTTATATCGCCGAAAAAGGTAGTGTATGTTTTAGATACCTGGGCTGAAAATAGGTTATTTGCACCTTAGTCTTTCATTTCCAGGTTCGTGGCAGACTCTTATGAATCTTCATTGCATTTAAGGATCTCTCTATGAATACAGAAAAATTTCGATTAGTGACTCGTAGTGATTTTGACGGTCTTGTTTGTGCGGTGTTGCTGAAAGAAATGGGTATTATTGAAGACATACTCTTTGTCCATCCTAAAGATATGCAAGATGGTAACGTGGCCGTCACAGCCAAAGATATTACAACTAATCTCCCATATGTTGAAGGTGTCCATCTTGCCTTTGATCATCACCATAGCGAGACTGTTCGTAACACAGGTGAGAGAAGCAATCATATTATCGATCCGGATGCACCCTCTGCTGCACGTGTTGTCTATCGGCATTATGGGGGCGAACAAGCATTTCCCGCGGAATGGAATGAGATGATGGAGGCGGTAGATAAAGGGGATTCAGCTCAATACAGCAAAGAGGAAGTATTAAATCCCAAAGGCTGGGGATTAATGAATTTCATTATGGATGCACGTACGGGGCTTGGGCGCTTCCGTGAATTTCGTATCTCCAATTACTTGTTAATGATGAAACTAATCGAGAGTTGTACAGACTTAAGTGTCGATGAAGTTATTGCATTGCCAGATGTTCAAGAACGAGTCCAGCTCTTTGAGGAACATGCAGAATTGGCAAAAGCGCAAATCAAGCGATGTTCTACTGTTCATGAGGATTTGGTGGTGTTGGACTTGCGAGAGGAAGAGATCATTTATGCCGTCAATCGGTTTATGATTTACGCTCTCTTTCCGGAATGCACTCTATCCATCCATGTCATGTGGGGTCTCAAGAAACAAAATACGGTGTTCGCGATAGGCAAGTCGATTTTCAATTGTAGTTCGTCAGTCAATATCGGTGAGCTGTGCCTAACCTATGGGGGTGGAGGGCATCAGAATGCAGGGACTTGCCAAGTAGAAAATAATGTGGCTGATGAAAAGCTACGAGAGATAACAGAGGTAATTCACCAGCAGAGTTTGACGGCCGTGCAATCGTGAATGTTAGTGAGTGTGCTATGTCGGTCTAATGACCTGTATAATTGGCGCAGCTTGGGATTCGTGATCGTGCAACTACTGCTTGAATGAAGTGCGTGTTTCTCTACCGGGCTTTTAGCAATGGGTTGTCTGTCAATTTGGTGAAGTCCTTTTTGCCCGAGTCTACCCTACCTCTCTTAGTTCTTCTCAGACTGTTGATAGAGCCACATAGGATAGGCTGGTAGCGAGAGTTTGTGCTCGTCTGCTGAGAAATCTAATTCATTTGGTGCAGCATCTAGATTTTCTGATGTGGTGGTATTTGGGCCGTTATTGAGCCGGAGTTGCCATTTCCCTACTGGTTTGCGAAGAGTAAGCGTCGTAGGGGTGTTGTTAAATCCAAGAAGGAGCATCATTGCTGGAGCATTGGGGTGTTTTCGGTAAATCGTAAGTGTGCTCTGTTTTTTGTGTGTCCATACCCGTAGCTGATGACCTTTGACTCCTGGACCTAAAGATGGATGTTGTTTGCGCAAGGTAATGAGTTGTTTGACCCAGGCTGCCATGAAACGCTGAAGTTCTGTATGTTCATCCATTGGTGTGAGTTGTGAGGCTTCAAAGGTTTTCACGTCGTATGGGTCAGGGACTTTCTTCCAGCCAAACTTTTTAAACTCTGCCAGCCGGCCTTTTCTCACGGCTTCAATTAACTTCCCATCCCCGTGATCGATGAAGTATTGAAAAGGTGCTCGTTCGCTATATTCTTCGCCCATGAAGAGAAGCGGAATAAACGGCGATAAGAGTATGGATGCGGCTATCACTTGCTGGGCTGAGTAGGGAATGAGTGTCGATAAGCGATCGCCTTCTGCTCGATTTCCAATTTGATCATGGTTTTGTGCAAAGACAACAAATGACGTCGGAGGGAGATGCGTGGCAGTATTCCCATGTCGGCGATTTCGATGGTGAGAATAGTCTCCTGAAAGGATAAAGTGTTTCTTGAATGCGGTCGCAACATGATCAAGTGTCCCAAAGTCACAGTAGTAGCCTTGCTGTTCGCCGGTGACGAGACTGTGAATCGCGTGATGGAAGTCGTCATTCCATTGAGCATCCAATCCGTAACCACCCTTGGTGGTTGGGGTAATGATTTTGGAGTCATTCAGGTCACTTTCTGCGATCACATAGGCTGATCGCCTCGCCCTGGCAGCTTCAGCATGTACGGCTTCGGTGAGTTCTTGGATGATCGGCTTTGGGCTGAAATCACAGATACTATGAATGGCATCTAGGCGCAAGGCATCGATGTGGTAATCGCGAATCCAATAGACGGCATTATCAATGACAGTTTTTCGCACGGCATCACTGTGCGGTCCGTCATAATTGATGGCACGGCCCCATGGTGTTTGGTAGTGATCGGTAAAAAACGGTCCAAATGCACCCCAATAGTTTCCTTCGGGTCCAAGATGGTTATAGACGACATCCAGGACTACAGCGAGTCCGACAGCATGGCAGGCGTCAACTAAGCGTTGCAATTCAACTGGACCACCGTAACTATTTTGTGGGGCAAATAAATAGGTGCCGTCATAGCCCCAATTTCTTGTGCCAGGAAATTGTGCGATGGGCATAAGTTCAATCGCAGTGATTCCGACGTCGTCTCTCAAATGCACCAAATTAGGGATGATGGCTTCAAATGTTCCGGTCTTCGTGAAGGTTCCAGGATGCAACTCATAGATAATGAGATCTTTTTGTGGGATTCCTTCCCACGCATGATCCGTCCAGACGAATGACTCAAGATCGATAATTTCTGACGGTCCATGCACGCCTTCGGGTTGAAAGCGGGAGACCGGATCGGGGAGGGGCAACTCTCCATTGAGAATATACTGATAACGTGCGCCTGCCGAAACATGTTCAGCAATCACGTGCCAATAGCCGAAAGGTTGTGAGGCCAGCTGAATCGGATGTCCTGCTCGGCCAAGAATGTCTACCGCCAAGGACTTGGCATGTGGGGCCCACATGGTGAATTCTGTCGTTGTGGTATCCTTGATTGTGACCCCAAAATCGAATTTTCGTGTTGCGGGCTGCTGTTTTATTTTTGATACTTTAGCCATAGTTGCGTTCTTGCCGTACGATGATCATGATGGGTTCATCCTTACTATCAAGGATTATGCCCTGGAATTTTGATTTGCGCCAGTTTTGAAAGTTCAGTATAGTGGTGACTGTTCCATTCTTCATACCTTTTCATTCTGGTTTTATCATCCACACAGGAGAATTTCATAGATGAAAATGTGGCCCGGTAGGCCGTATCCCCTCGGTGCGACCTGGGATGGACAGGGTGTGAATTTTGCGTTGTTTTCTGAAAATGCAACGAAGGTTGAATTATGTCTGTTTGATTATGAAGGTCAGGGTCAGGAGACTCATCGGATTCAAATTGAGGAGCGAACCGATCAAGTGTGGCATATTTATTTTCCAGAAATTCGGCCGGGGCAAATGTATGGCTATCGCGTGCATGGGCCGTATGACCCAGAAGCTGGCCATCGTTTCAATGCAGCCAAGCTATTGATTGATCCGTATGCAAAAGCTCTCACTGGGGTCGTGCAATGGTCTGACGCGATGTTTGCCTATCGCCTCGGTGATCAAGGAGAAGATCTATCGTTTGATGAGCGGAATAATGCGGGAAATATGCCCAAGTGTATCGTGGTGGATCAGGCCTTTACCTGGAGTGGCGATCGCTTGCTGGACACTCCTTGGGAACAAACGGTGATCTATGAGGTGCATGTGAAAGGGTTTACGATGCAACATCCAGAAGTTCCTGACTCGTTACGAGGGACGTATGCGGGTCTCGCCTCGCCACCCATAATTGACTACCTCCAATCACTGGGCGTGACGGCTGTAGAACTATTACCTGTCCATCATTTTGTGGATGATAATTTTCTGCAAGAGCGAGGATTGACCAATTACTGGGGGTATAATTCTATCGGATTTTTTGCTCCTGATATTCGGTATTCTGCCTATAAAGATTTAGGTCGCAAGGTCTACGAATTTAAGACGATGGTCAAAACATTGCATGATGCGGGTATCGAAGTGATTTTAGATGTCGTCTACAACCATACGGCAGAGGGTAATCATCTTGGCCCGACGTTGTCGTTTCGAGGCATTGATAACGCCTCCTATTACCGCCTGGTTCCTGATAATTCTCGTTACTACATGGATTACACGGGGTGCGGGAATACCTTGAATGTTCGTCACCCTCGGACACTTCAACTGATTATGGATAGTTTGCGATACTGGGTGTGCGAAATGCACGTGGATGGATTTCGGTTTGATTTGGCTTCGGCATTAGCACGAGAGTTACATGATGTTGATCGGCTCAGTGCGTTCTTTGATATTATCCACCAAGATCCAGTTCTGTCTCAGGTGAAGCTTATTGCGGAGCCATGGGACTTAGGCGAGGGGGGCTACCAAGTTGGGAATTTTCCACCAGGGTGGGCAGAGTGGAACGGGAAATACCGTGATGATATTCGACAATACTGGAAAGGAGATGGAGGGCTACTCGGTGAGATGGCCCATCGGTTGTCTGGGAGTAGTGATTTATATGGAGCGAGTGGTCGCCAACCATATGCAAGTATTAATTTTGTGACGGCGCATGATGGGTTTACCTTGCATGACTTAGTTTCCTACAACGATAAACACAATGAAGCCAATGGAGAAGAGAATCGTGATGGCTCTGATGATAATTTGAGTTGGAACTGTGGCGTTGAAGGACCAACGGAAGATCTGGCTATTGGGGAACTGCGCGAGCGGCAAAAACGAAACTTCCTCGCGACATTGCTTCTCTCACAAGGTATTCCGATGCTCTGTGGCGGGGACGAGTACGGCCGAACTCAAGGTGGAAATAACAATGCCTACTGCCAAGATAACGAAGTCAGTTGGTTTGATTGGAGTTTCACAAAGCCCCAGCAACAATTACGCGAATTTACTCAACTCTTGATTCATTTAAAAAAGACTCATCCGGTATTTCGACGACGACGATTCTTTCAAGGTCGACGGATTCGAGGGTCTGAGGTGAAGGACATTGTGTGGTTTGGATCTCATGGAAAAGAAATGACTGATGAAGAATGGGATATGGGGTTTCGAACATTAGGTATTCGCTTGGCTGGGGATGCAATTGCGGAAAAAGGTACACGTGGAGAGGCAATTGTTGATGATACGTTTCTCATTCTTTTGAATGCACATCACGAAGATGTCCCCTTTATTCTCCCTGCCCATACGAAACGCATACGTTGGGAACTGATTTTTGATACGTCCTTTAGTGGGGACCAGAAGTTGGTCAGGCGGGCTAAGCTGATGAAAGGAGGGCATCCCTACGCATTATCTTCTCGGGGCTTTGTTCTCTTACGAGCTCACTAAACACGAGTATCTCGTAAAGAACGGAAAGATTCTTCGCGTGAAATATGTTTTACGAATGTCGCTTCACAAATTTTGCTTACCCTCGTTCTCCCACAAATCGCTTCCCACGTTCCATAAGGTCATCCACGGCCTCACGTGCATCTTCAGAAAATTCAGAGACCCGTTCTCCCGTATCTTCTGCAAAACTTCGAAGTTTGCGACGGGTCCGACTGCCAGATTGAGGGGCCATTAAAATACCCATTCCAGTACCAATGACAATTCCTGTGATAAACGCAAGTCCTCCGAATAAGATATATCGAGTGTCTGAATCCATTAACGCGTTCCCTTCTCATCTGTTGTGAAAGCTATTACTGGAACTAGGCCAAGTTGTTACACCCAGCTTCCTGCACTTTTTGTATATTCTATAGGAAATGCGGGTTCTTTGCCAATTTTGGCTAGATTCTCAGCGATGTGCTGCGGTGTCCCCCAATCACTCCATATGACTTTTTCCAATTCGATAACAGCTAATTTGGGGGTGAGTTGCAAGAGAGTCAAGATTGATGTGTCCCAAAGTTTTGAGTTCTTAAATATACTTTCTAGCACAGCCCGTTCATACGATGTCCCAATGGCATCCTGCAGTTGGGCAAATAACTCCATCATTTCTGGGATAAACTGCCAGCCCATGTTCCAGAGCACTTCTGCTCTGGCGATTAAGACGGAGGTGTTTGAAAGGTAGAGTGTGGGGGAATACGGGTTTTTTGCCATGGAAGGAGGAGATGTTCTGACAAGGTCTTGTACGCCATAGACTGGTATTCCATAGATCCAGCCTAGCTGTTGATCGATCGTGATGTACCCACCTGCCGGTGGATCTAAAGACTCTGCAGCTCCAATCATGAATATATGATCTCGAAATCGTTCAGTTGACCAGATAGCACGTTGAACAGTTTTGAGGAATGAATCTTCCGGATAGACAAAATGATCTGAAGGGTAGGCCGCAATCAACGCCTGTGGTTCTTTTACTTGTAAGTAAGTGAGAGCTAAAAAAAGACTAGCCACCATACCGCGGTGGCGAGGTTCTGTCATGATGATGCCGGGGACACGGCCTCCAAGCTGGGTGCAAATTTCATGGAGATATGTTTTCTCTGCCACTGTGATTTTAGAATTTGGATGACTCAATTGGTCTGCGCGGTCCCAGGTATGTTGAAGCATCGATCGCGATCCCACAAATGTACAAAACGGTGCAGGCTTGTTATACCCGAGCCGTGGCTCAAATAGGGGCCGTGCCTGGGATTTTTCTTTTCCAGTTAGGATAATTGACCATAGCGGGAGTTGATCATGGTGGGCAGTGGGCATGGTGACCCCCTTTCATTGAGGACTGGCAATGGTGGATAGGCAATGTTAGATGTAGCAATCGACCTGATAATCCTCCAAATGTTGAATGACAACCTTGCTCAGTATTTGTTAGGTCCGCACAATTTTTAAGTGGTCATTTGCAAAAGTCAAAAGACATCGACAGACTTTTTATGTTCAGTATCTACTTATTTCATAAAACAGTGTATTAATTCTGATTCCAAGATCCTTATTCACTGTCAATCCGCTTCAATATTCTAGTGCTTGCGGTTGAACTGTTGATGAAAGTTGTGGCGATAATAAGGAGTACTTAGGATTCGTGCGACGGATAGAGACTACGAGAATGAAAGCAATCGTCTGCTGTTCTGAGGTATTCTCCCTCAACGGCACACGGCTAGGGTCATGATGGTTTTTGGCGTTTCGGACATATGAAAAAAACGGGAGCATAGGCAAAGCCCCACTCTTCATAAGATCTTGGAAGATTCTTCATTTTCACTCAATAGACATGGGGCGTCAAGCAGAATCTGGGAAAGTCTTATGCCAATATTGATACTGACACAGAGTCTCGATCAGGATGAAATGTGCTGACCGACAACTTAGTCAGTATCTGTACGTAAATTTCTTGCTGTAAGAATAAGAGTGTGGTATCTGAAAATGAATGGAAATGTTATGGAACCCAATAGGTTATGACGTTCAAGTCTCCTTATTTCCTCGTGTTCAATAATCATCTTTTTAAGGTTTTTTCTTTGAAAAGAGGAAGCGGGAAGATGGCAAAACACGTGCTGTTTAGACATTCATGACTAGTTATTCTCCAGTTCAAACGGCAGATATTTATGAATTAGCGGCATGTTATGGTGTGGCTTCATCTTATACCGATGGTATTGGGGTAGAGCGATCCATGACACCTGAAACTCTTTCCTCAATTCTAACATCGCTTGGTGTTCCTGCAGAGTCACCACCATCCCTTCTTCAAAGCATAAAAGAAAGCCATAATCGGAATTGGCAACAGCTTGTGGATGAGGTTGTTGTGATTGCAGAAGGGGCTCGCTCTCCATCAATGCTGGTCTCACTCCCGATACCGTCTTCTCAGCTACAGGACGTGAGTCTGTCTTGGACAATCGAAGATGAACGTCAGATGACACAGTCATTTTCCCGTCAAGGCGCGACCTGTCAGATTGTGGGAGACACAGTGATAAATCGGATGTCCTACGTTCGTGTGCGTCTTCCTCTACAGTCTTCATTAGCACTAGGTTATTACTGGGTTTCCTTGTTTGTTACATCGGCCAATCATTCCTTGAGTGGAAAAACATTTCTGGTTGTTGCGCCACGTCAATGTTATACGCCTCCTAAATCGACTCGAAGCTTCGGAGTGAGTATTCAGTTGTATAGTGTTCATTCCGCCCAGAATTGGGGGATTGGTGACTTTCGCGATCTGAAAGGGTTGCTCCGGTGGGCACAGAAGGATCTGGGGGCTACAACGATTGGAGTCAGTCCTCTTCACGACCCAACTGTTGGCGTGTGTAGTCCCTATTCTCCCTCGAGTCGATTATTCTTTAATGCCCTGTATTTGGACCTGGAAGCCATAGCTGAATTTCGTTCGACACCAGCTATTAAACGACGGTTCAACAGTCATCGATTTCAAGCAACCTTACAACGCCTACGCGCAAGTTCTCATGTGCAGTATGACAAGGTTCGGGCGTTAAAATCAGAAATGTTAGAGGGTCTGTATCGAGCGTTTAAAAAGCAACATCAATCATGTGAAACCTCTTCTTATCGAACATTTAAAAAATATTGTCAGACTCGAGGCGAACACCTGGAACCTTACTGTCTCTATCAGGTGTTGTCTGAACATTTTGGTACTCATGTGTGGCGTCAATGGCCAAAAGAATACCATACTCCTCACTCACAACATGTCAAAGCCTTTTTTACGACAAGCCAGGATCGCATACAGTACTTTCAATATGTTCAGTGGCAATGTGAACAGCAATTGGTGGGCCTGGATCGAATGGCCAAGCGTCTAAATCTCACGTATCGGTTGTACCATGATTTGCCGGTTGGAGTGCATCCTGACGGAGCGGATGCATGGATGTTTCAGGATGAGTTGGCCTCTGGAATAACCTTGGGTGCTCCTCCTGACGACTTTAATCGTCAGGGGCAAAATTGGGGATTGATGGCTCCGGTACCTTGGAGAATGCGAGCAGCTGGGTATCGTTTCTTTATCGAGACGATTCGTCTGAACATGCGATACGGAGGCATGTTACGAATTGACCATGCCTTGGGTCTTTTTCGACTCTTTATGGTTCCTGAGGGATCTCCAGGGGATTCAGGAACTTATGTCAACAACCATGTTGATGAAATACTAGCTATTTTAGCATTAGAGAGTGTGAGACATCAGGTAATGATCGTAGGAGAAGACCTGGGGGTTGTCACCCAGGAAATTCGAGCGCGTTTGACGAAGTCTGGAATTCTTTCTTATCGACTCATGCCATTCGAGAAAACGCGAACGGGAAAGTTTCGGACCCCGAAGCAATATCCTAAACAGGCGATTGTGTCCTTCACGACGCATGATTTGCCAACATTTATGGGATATTGGGCTGGACGTGACATCGATACAAAGTCACAGGCGAATCTCTATCAGTCTGAACGTCAAATCGAACAAGAATGGGAAGGTCGAATGGAGGATCGGATAGCCTTTCTTCATGCCTTGGTCAACGAGAAGCTTTTACCCAAGAAGGTATTAAGCTATGTTCCATTGCAAGCGCCGAAATCATTTGTTCGTGCTGCCTATGTCTATCTCGCGCAGACCTCTTGTCGAGTCTTGATGATTCCTCTTGAAGATTTGTTGTGTGAATTAGAAGCGCCAAATTTACCTGGTGCGACGAGTGATACGTATCCTTCATGGCAACTTCGTTTACATCGGTCCATTCAGTCATTTCGACATGACTCTCAAATTCCTTCGATGACGAAAGCCGTTCGAATGGCGCGCGCAAGGCCGTAAGTGCGACAGCGCATGATGTCGGGTGCGTGGAACGGCATAAGATTGATCATCGTAGATTCCAAAAAGTCAAAAGTGAAGGTTTGACTTCTTGTCGTATCCTGTGTTGCTTGTTAAGCTGAAGGCCTTTCCCCATTCCTGTCAGTTGGTTATAGTAGCGACTCTTAAGGAATCCATGCCAAGAGGTAGGGTGAACTGTTGAGAATGAGAGGTCGTCTTTCCTGGTAAGAGCTATGCCGTGTATTCAAGTGAAAACCTGTGGAGAATGATAAACGTTAATGAGCTATTCAACAGCTAGCTTAGCTGATTGGGCTGAACAGATTACGCAATCCTTTGTCACAAGTGCGTCAGATGTCGTAGCCTTTTTCCCAACTCTGTTAGAAGCCCTCTTATTGTTGTTGCTGGGGTTTTTGTTAGCTCGGGTTGTGGGGGCTCTCACGACACGGTTTCTTCAATTTATTGGTCTTGATCGTCTATTGGGTAGGACGGCTATTCAAACCTTATTGGAACGGTCAGGCACAAAAAAGCGAATTTCTGAAATAGTAGGGATTACTGGATTTTGGGTGATCCTGCTCTTATTTCTGATATCAGCCTCAAAGACTGCTGGGTTGGCAATTGTTTCTGAAGGGTTAACGAGTTTGGCTTATTATATTCCTAAAGTTGGCATTGCCATTCTCATTCTGGTTTTGGGTTTGATGGCTGCGAACTTTGTGCGAGAATTGATTCTTCTGGCCTGTAGTACAGCTGGCATTGTTCAGGGAGCCATTGTTGCACAAGCATTCTACGTGGCCGGTATTCTTCTGGTCGTCGTGACGGCCATTAATGAGCTTGGGATTGATACGAGTTTATTAAATAACACCATTATTCTACTCGTTGCTGGGTTGATTGCTGGTGCAGCCTTGTCTTTTGGTCTCGGCTCACGATCGGCTGTCTCTAATTTGATTGCCGCTCATTATCTGCGGACAGTCGTCCGAGTTGGACTGAATGTCCGAATGGGAAATATTCAGGGTACAGTTGTCGCCATGACTCCAGTTTCTGTGGTGTTAGAAACGAATGAAGGCCGAGTCGTTATTCCGGCTTCCCAGTTCAATGAAACTACTGCGGTGATCTCAAGTCCAGAAATCTAAGATGGAACCAGAAGATCGATTACTCTTAGGTTATGTGCAGTCTCATCCGCTCGAAGCGGCTCGGCGGTTTGAATCTATGAAGGCGGAGGAGTCGGCTGCTTTGCTTGCGGCTTTGCCACCTGAGGATGTCGCATCGGTACTCGAGCACTGCCTGCCGGGTCCAGCAGCGCGAATTTTATCTCAGTTAACCTTGAGGATGACAACGCAGGTGATCACTGAGCTCTCGACTTCTTCTGCAATAGGAGTACTTCGGCAATTTGATGATTCACTTCGTCTTGATCTGTTGGAAGGCTTAGACAAAGCGATTGGATCAAGTCTGCGGCGAGCGATGCGGTATCCTCCGCATACAGCAGCGAATTTAGCGGACCCACGTGTCTTAACGTTGCCGCCAGATATTACGACGGAGACGGCATTGACTTCTATTAAACATGATCTACGCAATACGACATACTATGTGTATGTTATCGACCGTGAGGCAAAGCTTGAAGGTCTTGTCACGTTGAAGCAGTTAATCGCGAATGTGGGGGAACATTTAATCGCATCGATGATGACTACCAAGGTCGTAACGCTGTCAGCTGAGGCAAGCATCGATGAAATTCTCCAACATCCTCAGTGGGCACGTTTTCATACCTTGCCAGTCATCGATCGATGGGGAACATTCTTAGGGGCATTACGGTATCGTACACTTCGAGGAATTGAACAGGAACATGTCCTGAATCCTGACCCTGGTCCGTTGAGCCAAGCATTGATTCAACTCTGGGAAGTGTATTCGCTTGCTGGGATTGGCATGATGACCGATATGGTTCAAATTATGGATTCTGAATCCACGAAACATACTGGGACATTTGCGATGACTCAAAAGGAGAAAAGCTGATGTCACATCAGATTATTCACGAGGCATTTTTCACAGATTATCATGAAGAAGCCGCGCAGATTCTTGAGACCTTTCCGATTCCAGACGTTCTCCGATTACTGCAATCAACAAGTGGCAAGAATGCGGCGAATCTACTGTCTTGTTTAAGCCCGTCCTTAGCGGCGGAAATAATGATCGCGATGCCGACGGATCTTCTCACGAAAACACTAGCTGAATTATCTCCGACTATCGCAGCATCTTTGCTCCATCGAGTGGATGAAGATTTTCAAACCGCGATTCTCCACCGAATTTCATCGAAAAATTCCAATGAAATTCGGGCTCACATGGAATATCCTCCTGAAAGTGTCGGGAGTTTAATGGATCCCTCGGCATTTGTTCTTCCTGAGGATATGACTGTTGAAGATGCGATCATTCAGATTCGAAATAAGGCCTCAAAGGATATTCATGACTTATATGTCATCGATCGGAAGCATATGTTAGTAGGAAAGCTTTCGCTCCGTGATCTGCTGTTGGTTTCTCCCGATGAGCGACTCCAGTCAGTCATGCATCAAGATTTACCTGCTATTCATCCGCTCGAGACACGAGAACAAATTGTCGAACTGTTTAGTGAGCGGCATTTATTTACCATTCCAGTCGTCGATTTAGATGGTATTTTACTCGGGGTGATTCGAAATGAAGATATTGTAAAGGCCAGCCAAGAAGATGCCACGGCTGACCTGCAGACTATGGTTGGTGCCAGCAAAGATGAGCGAGCGCTCTCTCCGGCATGGTTTTCGGTCAGAAGACGATTGCCGTGGTTGCAAATAAATTTGTTGACTGCTTTTATCGCGGCCTTTGTCGTTGGCATGTTTGAAGATACGATTGCGAATATTACGGCTTTGGCGGTATTGTTGCCGGTTGTTGCTGGTCAATCAGGAAATACTGGAGCACAATCGTTGGCGGTCGTGATGCGTGGGTTAGCATTACGCGACATTCGTCCTTCACAGTGGTTGAAAGTGAGTGGGAAGGAAGTCTATGTCTCATTTTTAAATGGAATTGCGATTGCTCTCATGGCCAGTATTGCCGTAGCGCTTTGGAGCCATTCTGTCGGTCTTACGCTCGTGATTGGCATATCAATGGTCATATCGATGGTGATTGCTGGATTGTCCGGAGCGATTATTCCGTTGACGTTAAAAGCCTTAAAACAAGATCCAGCACAATCCTCCTCAATTGTCCTGACCACGATTA
This sequence comes from Nitrospirales bacterium, assembly GCA_049607825.1. Classification (GTDB taxonomy): domain Bacteria; phylum Nitrospirota; class Nitrospiria; order Nitrospirales; family UBA8639; genus JAGQKC01. The sequence continues at coordinate 6,093 of JBMYWX010000011.1, read as the reverse complement.
CCGACGTGGTAGGATTCTTCAGTTTTCTTGGACTGGCATCTGTCTTTTCGAAATTTCTTGAGTTCTAACAAGCGTAGACTGTATTCCTTTTTGAACCTTCTACATTTGCCATGACTCTTTCGCTTTGCGAGATTGGTCTCTCGTGTTTTTTCTCTTGTTCGTCAGTTTCTACATTATCTAGAACCTACAACGTAAATGAATTGAATATTGCCTGGACTAGGTTGTATGCGATACTATTTGATCGTTCATCACCATTTATAGAAGGAGGTCTTATGCAAAGGTCGATGGTAAGTCGTACTGAGAAAGACGTTCCTTTAGATCGAGACATTGAACGGTTGCGGAGCCAGTTGAATGTAGTGAAGGGCTACTTGAGAGCGGAGCCTTCTTCTGAAGACTTGTTGGAATATGACTCAACAACAGTCGATTTGATCGGTGAAGTATTGGGAAGCTCTTCTCCAATGATTGAAGCCTATGAGTATGCTACTGTCGGAGAAGCAGCTGGTCTCATGAATTGGCCAGATGAAGCACCTGAAGGGATGACGCATGAGTCGGAACGGGAAAATATACGACAGCGTTTACGGATTCTCGAAAGTTGTGTGTCTGACTTAGAGGCACGCCGAGCGGCAGCGACTCAAGGGGCTAGGCGAAAAAACACATCTGGTCCGAGTGTGGCGGAGTATATGTCTTCATCTATCCAGTCTATTTCAATGGATGCCACCTTGCAAGAAGCTGGGCAAAGTTTTACGCAGTGGAAAATTGGGTCATTATTAGTGCAGAGTGGCGATGAATTTGTTGGGTATATTACCGAGACTGAATTGACGAGGGAGGTAGTTGGGGGAGGGCTCGATGCTTCGACGACAAAGGTCGAAACCTGCATGCGTGAACCCGTCATTACCATTGAGAGTAGTGATGCTATTGTCGAAGCCGTGAGGTTGATGAAAGAAAAGGCGACGCGTCATTTAGCCGTCACCGAAAGTGGTCGAGTCATTGGAGTCGTGTCAGTTTCAGATGTGCTGCGGTACTATTCGGGGGTAAGTTAAGTGGAAAGCCCAATAAGAGTAGTGTTGTGAATGTCCCTAATACAAAAAACGTTCGTGCAGAACGTGACGATATGTTTCTATTTTCGATTTTCAAACCCTAAGCGCAACCATAAGGGAACAAGTCCGACTCCTGTAATGAAGAGAGCCGTAATCCATCCTGCGCGCCATTGAATCCATGCTGGGCTTGGGCTTTGTGTGATGAAAGAGCCAACGCCAATCAAGATACAAAATATCGACAAGGTGGCAAGAAGGGTGGCGAGGATAGCCTTCCAAAACCTGAATTGCGCTTCATGGGATGATTGACGACACCGAGCAGCGATAGGCCCCCAAAACCCTGGTGGACGAGCTCTTCGATAAAATTCCTCTAAATGAAGTTGTTTTTCTGCTGGGGTGAGCAGTGAGACGAGAATACTCATCATTGTAGCCCCACCTCCCATGATCAGAAGGCGAGTCGCTTCTTCTATCTGACTCGTTTGCCAGAGTAGCAAAGGGGCTAGCAAGATAGATGTCGCAATACTCGCAAGCTCTCCCCAAGCATTGATGCGCCACCAAATCCATCGTAGGACGAGGGTTACTCCAATTCCTGAGCCGAGTAGGAGGCTCACGTGCCATGCTGTTTGAATCGATGAAAGGAATGGAACGATGAGGAGGGAAATCAGAAGAATCAGAATATTGGCACTTCGAGCAATCCATACAAGTGATCTGTCAGAAGGTTCTCGCTTGAGCCATTGCTGACAAAGAAACCGTTTATAGATGTCATTGGTCCAGTATGAGGCACCCCAATTCAAATGTGTATCGATCGTTGATGCTAGTGCCGCGAGCATGCCGACGAGCATGAAGCCGAGTACCCCGCTTGGCAAGAGTTCCTTGATACCACGTATAAAGGTGAATTCCCTATCAGCGACATAGTTAGTATTGACCATCCCGAGATCAGGCGGAAACACGAGTAATAATCCCAATCCCAATGGAAGCCAAATCAAGCTTCGTAACAACACTTGAGCAAGTGTAAAGACAATCGCAGCCTGCTTGGCATCGTGGTCACTACGACAAGCCATAGATCGTTGGGCTAAATATCCGGTCCCATCAGCATTCATTTGAAAAAGCCATTGGAGTCCGTACGCAAGAAGAATAGCCAATGACGCATATTTGGCTTCTGATGGGGTGAATGCCACAAGTTGGTCAAATGTCAGGTTTGCCGGGCCGACCGGTCTATACATGGTGCTAAGTCGTTCTTGGAGGCCATGGAGTCCCCCCACATGCTGAATGACGTACCAGGCGAATATTCCGCTAGCAATGATTGCAATCGTAAACTGAACGATGTCTGTGGCGACTACACTTCGCAATCCACCAGTAGTTGAGTACAGCAATGTGACGAGAACGATCACGCCAATAGAAAGAAGATTATTCGTGGAAAGAATCCAGACGTTGGTTGCTGATGTTTCAGTCAGGGTAAATGGAATGCTGACAGTCTGTACCAGTTGAAGAAGTGGGCGATAGATGAATTCAGGTAGCCATATATTCCACACCAGAAAGGGTTCAGCCAAGCGTGTCGCAGCCAGAAGGACCATAGCGAGTATGGTACAATTGATGATTGTGCCAAAGTAGATAGCTTTAATACCTCTGAGCAGTGCGGCAGCCTGGCCACCATATCGGACTTCAGTCAGTTCTGCATCGGTGAGGACTCCTACTCGACGCCAACTTGCTGAAAGGAGAAATCCCATCAGCAGAAAGGCCAGTGCATAAATCCAGAGTCGCCATAACGCAAAGATGCCAGATGTGGCAATGAGCCCAGTGACCAATAGCGGTGTGTCTGCGGCGAATTGGGTTGCGGCCATACTAATGCCAGCTTGCCAGCCTTTGAGGGATCGTCCTGCCAGGAAATATTCTTCAAGGTTTTGAGAAGAGACAGATCGAGAGCGAAGGCCATTTATGAGTGCATACGCGATAAATGAGACGAGAATAATGAAATCAAGAGTATTGAGCATAGGATTTATTCATGGGTGTCAAGCAAGAGTGTTATTGCAAGAGAAGCCGTAGTAGTTGCACTGCAGCTGAATGGTATGGGAAAACGTCCTAGGGATCAATTTGTCTTATGATGATTTGTCAATAGATTCTAGCGAGAGGGAAGACATAAACCGTGGATACAATCTTTCAAATTGTGTTGGTGACAAGTTTTCTTATACATGGGATTTTGAAGAGTCTTGTGATTGGCGGAGTTCCGATATTGATGTTGACGTATTATCGCGGTCGTTATGGTGGTGCACACGACTATTATCGTTCGCTCGCACAAGGGATGAGCCAGTTAGCCCCAATGACAATGGGGTTAGCTGTCGCGTTTGGTCTTCTTGCCTGGACGATAATTCGCATGCAATATGAATGGGAGCTCACACCCTTCTTTGACTCCAACATAGGAGGGTGGATTGTTTTCTTGATGCTCCTTCTCATTGGATTCTGGGGGGTCGTTGCCATTAAGCGGTATGGCCAAGATGATACTGGTAGTCACTGGGCCATTGGTGGTGTCGTGACATGTTGTATGATGGCAATTGCTGGAATTTTTGTGACATCGCATATTGAGATGCTCTCGCCAACGACATCTCCTAACATTCAATCTGCTGGTGTTATTAATGCCCAGGATGTGGCAACCTTTTGGCCACGATTTTTACATGTTGTCTTCAGTGGTTTTGCCATCACTGGCATTGTACTGACCATTTATGGAAGTTTGCGGCCGCAATGTCCGGAAGATCATGCCCTTGATCCAGCCCCCTATGACATCCGGTTAGTCCGCTATGGCGTGGGATGGGTTCTGGGAGGCACGGTTCCCCAAGTGGTCGTTGGTCCATGGTTCATGTTGGCGTTACCCTCGGATGTACGATTTCACTTAGTTGATGGCACAACGGTGGTCTCGCTGATATTTTTTATGAGCTTAACCCTAACGTTACTCTCTTTAGTCTTACTGAATTCCTCACTGTTGGTTCCTCAGAAACGGGGATTGGTGTGGGGCGGCGTGGGGAGTTTAGTCTTAACGACTGTGTTCATGGTGTTGGTGCGAGAAGAAGTGAGAAAGGTCGGGATGATTTCTCAAGGAGTGAGTGTTGGCCTTGGAGAACTTTCATGGATTGTGGTGATCAGTGTTGTGGCAATCATGGGAACGGGGTTGTATCTAGGTGGTCGATATGTCACATTAACAGGCAATCAGATAGAGTCAGGTTAATATTTAATGTATCTGGCCGAGTAGAAACGTAGAGAGTTTAGCGTTATAGCCGTTCCAACTAAAACTTTTGAACGTCTATAGTGTTTTTTATGTACTAGCCGATATGGTTGTATTTGGTTTCGCATTATTTGTAAGGAAGATTCATGCATATTTCAGATGTTTTTACGCAACATAATCCAGCCATTAGTTTTGAATTTTTTCCGCCAAAGACAGAAGCGGCCTCAGAAGAACTCTTTCGTACGATTTCCATGCTGATGCCCTTGCAACCGGCGTATGTCAGTGTGACCTACGGCGCTGGAGGAACGACCCGTGAGCGGACCCATGATTTGGTGGTTAAACTTCGGAAAGAAACTGATCTTACCATTGTTTCACATTTAACATGTGTGGGATCGAGTCAGAATGAAATCCATCAAGTCTTGTCCAAGTATTCGGTCAATGGCATTCATAATATTATGGCGTTGCGTGGTGATCCTCCCAAAGGCGAGTTACATGCAGAGCCACCAGCTGATGGGTTCGCCTATGCCTCCGATTTAGTCACGTTTATCAAGCAACAGTTTCCGCAGATGGGCGTTGGAGTGGCCGGGTTTCCAGAAGGTCATCCAGGCACGCCAAATCGATTGGCAGAAATTGATCATTTAAAGAAAAAAATTGATGCAGGTGCCGACTATATTTGCACTCAACTCTTTTTTGACAATCGAGATTTCTACGACTATTGCGAACGTTGTGAAATGGCGGGGATAAAAGTGCCAATTATCGCTGGAATCATGCCCATTACCTCACGGAAAGGCATGGGGCGTATGGCGGAACTAGCGTTGGGTGCTAGATTTCCAGCCAAATTACTGCGGGCCATGGAGCGAGCAGAAAACGATGAACAAGCAGAACATGTTGGAATTCATTGGGCGACCGAGCAAGTTCATGATTTAATCGATAACAAAGTTCAAGGTATACACTTCTATACGTTGAATAAATCCAAAGCTACCTTACGAATTTTTCAATCCTTAGGCATCCGGAGTTCCGACTGCTTCCAACAGCATTTTCCTTACTAGAACACGTGTAATGAACATTTAGGTGGAGGCGCTTGTTACACAACTAAGCTGTTGCATCATGTGCTGCAAAGGCTTGGCTGTACTGTGTTCTAGGTAACCTTGCGTGTCGAACACCTGTAATAAAGGTGTCCTAGAAGAACAGTCTCAGCCCAACAAAAACCTTAGCTCACATGCAGAAGGAAAACTTCGCCGTACCGTATCCTGGCTCTCCTTTGTTTTCCGAAGAGATGCCAGTGGTAAAAAATATATCCTCATTTCCCACCTTCATTAATGAGCTCCTGCATAGTAGGAATTTGTGTGAGGATGGTAGAGCGGACTTGGTACACACCAGGAATCCCTCCGCCAGTGGCATAGGCAAGGCCGTGGTCTGCTTTCCCAACGAGCAAACGTCCTCGTGCTTGTCCTCGTTCATCCACGGCTGTGATGGTAAGGGATGGGGTATTTAAGTCATAAGTATCAAGCCGTTCTTCTCCAGTAATCCGACGTTCGGCGGGTACATCTGCTAGACGGCTTACCAACAACGCCGCTTCTTTCTGTCCAATTGGTGTGCCAGGGTCTTGTTCCAAGAGCCATTGTCCATTTTGACGAATGAGACTATAGCTTTCTGTCAAGGTTTGTATCCGCACAATGGTGAGTTTATCCGATGCTATTCCCAGTAAGCGTTTGTCCCTCAATTCAAAAAGGTCCTTGGTGACTTCCTTCACGATCTGAGGCGTCACGATGTACAGTGGCTTTTCTATTGTTGTTTGCGCATACGTCTTATTTTGATCTTGATAGAGTGAAATAGGATAGGAAG